>JBEKKD010000283.1:0-7724 GCA_050010895.1 Armatimonadota bacterium | reverse complement strand
GGGTGGACGAAGCTGTTCCTCGGAACGGTGATAGTCGACATGGTTGCCTCCTGTAGTGCGGCGTGTGACTGCTAGGTTCGAACCCAAAGGCGCATTCCCCTTGGGACACGTGGCGATGACGATGCCTGTCGGGCGCAGCCACACGCGCTGCACCTACCCTAGCGCGGCACTGAAACCAGCGTCGCGGGCCGTTTCGGAGCCATTCGACCAGATGCCGGTAGCAGAACGGGGTGAAGTGCCAGGCTGGAAGCGGCGGGCGATCTGTGGGGCGCGATAACGCCAGGGGGGAGTGCGGGCGGACGTTGGCGAATCGGCTCACCAGTCCTGATGGGCTGTCGAACGCATTCTCCTCGCCGAGGGGAAATGGGGGGGCGTGCATGCCGGACCAGCCTCACCTGATGTCGGAGTTGCGGGCCAACTTCCTCGACTTCGCCTCGTACGCGATTCCCGGTGGTCTGCTCGTACTGGCAGCGCTTATGGCGACTAGGTCCTACTGCGGATGCCAGCCGCTTGGCTGGATCGCCGATAATGTCCTGGCCCCGCTGGGGCAGACATGGCGCCCAGTGGCTGGCATGGCGATCCTGGTGTTGGCTGCATACACCGCGGGCCTCGTGCTCAAAGTGTTCGATGACTGGCTCTCGTCCCGCGGATTCGCCGAACGCAGAATTCAGACGTGGACTGGCCAGCACATCGGGGCCTGCTGGACCCAACTGCGCAAATACGCTTCCGAGACTCTGTCATTGCCAGCCGGCGAGGATGGCGACGAGAGTCTCGATTCGCTCGCCGATACAGTGGTGGATATGCGGGCCCCAACAGTTGCGGCCTGGATCGAGCGCTACTCCGCCCTCGGCAACTGCTGCGCGGGCCTGGCCTGGGCTGTCCTAGCCAGCGCGGGTCTGCTGGTCTTCGTCCCACGCGCAGACTTCGGGCCGCTGCTCACCCACAGCCCGACTCTGTCATGGCCGGTGATCATCTGTGCGGTGCTCGTATTCGCCCTCCTCAAGTGGGGGCAGTGGGACTGTGACCGAGAGCGGATAGGCATGACATACGAGGCCGCTTTCCGGCTGCTTTGTGCAGATGAGCCGGCCGCTCAGGCAATGCCTGAGAATGGCGAACCGGACGCACCATGATAGGGGCGGCTGTGGACTGCGGAGCGATTACCTAGCCTGGGAGTGTTCTGCACCGCCTCCGATGCAAGGGCGTTGCACCAGCCCTTAACGATGTATGGGCAGCGTCGATGAGGTCTTCGTGGTACCTTCGGCGCGCCTGGGGATGCGTGCGATCTGGGTACACCATTCCCGACTGCCGCCGGTCATGTCTTGACGGCTTCCTTCTTCGATCCTGCGTCCAGTAATCGGCACTATCAGACGTAGATTCAGGCGGGAGAGCCCCCGGAATCACGCGCAGATGGCGCTTCCCGTGGCGCGTGGCTTCGAGTGGGAAATGGGGCCTCCGACGTGCGTTAGGGGTGAAGCACGACCTTGATGGCGCCCGTCTCCGACCTGCGCTCCGCCACGCCAAATGCCTCCACTGCCCGGTGGAGTGGGAAGTGATGGGTGATCAGTGGCCGGCACTGCACCGCGCCCGCGGTCACCAGGCGCATGGCTTCGGGGAACTCGGGGTAGGTATTGTTCGCCGAGACGGTCAGGACACGCTCGCAGGAGTTGCATTGAGTCAGTGATGCTCCGGGGGGTGCCCACCGAATTGAGCACCGCGGCCGCGCCAATGCCGTCGGTCGCGCTGACGACAGCCTCCGCGATGGATCCGTGCTCGGCCGGAACCGTGATCTTCGCGCCCAGTTCTGCGGCCAGTGCGAGCGGGCCGGACGCGATATCGGTGGCGACGACACGGGCTCCGCGGGCCCGCGCGACCTGCAGCGCGAGCAGCCCGATCGGGCCGCACCCGATCACGACCACCCAGTCACCCTCGGCCACCTCCGCACGCGTCACCGCGTGCACGGCGACCGCCGCCCCGTCGAGAAGGGTGGCTTCGTCGTACGAGATGGAGGACGGCAGCAGGTAGGCCATCTCCGACCACACCGGGCAGAGCTCCGCCATTCCGCCGGGGTTGTACTCGGCTCCTCCCCACCCGGCGCCATGTCCGATGTGAGCGGTGTCGGCGCACAGGTTGGGCTGGCCACGCTGGCAGTAGAAGCAGGCCCCGCAGCCCCGGTAGGCAAGCACCGCCACGCGCTCGCCCAATCGCGTCTCCAGGCTGGCATCCGACACGCGTACGATATCGCCGGCGAACTCGTGGCCCAGCACCATGTCGGGGGGACTGGGGAGCCTGAGGCCCAGCGTGTGCTGTGACCAGGGGTTCTCGCCGCGCAGGTAGCGCAGGTCACTGCCGCAGATCCCGCACGCCTGCACGCGCACCAGCACGTGGCCCGGTCCCAGCGGAGGCTCGGGAATATCCGTCACTTCGAGCCGCCCGGGCCCTCGCAATATGACCGCCTGCACCTTGCGTTCCACCCCTGCCATCGGATTTTCGGCGCGACCACGGAGGCGCGCCTGCCGTCGAGTTACTGGTTCGAGGCGGCGGGGGCGCCGCCCTGCCGCGACTCGACGTGCACCGTGGCGTCGGGCATGTGTGGCGCGCGGTTCGTTGGCCCGGCAACAGGACGACCGCCACCTGGGGCGAAGCACCAGATCGACATGCCTCTGTGCCTCCGTCCATCCCCATGACCCGACCCCGCTTTCGAGCAGGATCCCCGCTCGCGTCTGCCAGGGGTGCTCTGCGGCAGATGTTGAGCCTGGGTTCCTACCGTGCCGTGGCCTCCCGTGTGAAGTACCCCGTGGTTGCCGCGACGATCTCCTACACGCTGCTCAGCTTCGGGCTCACGGCCGTCCTGAGTCGGCTGCTGGGGTCTCACCGCTTCGGCGAGTACGCGGTAGTGATCACCATCGCGGGGAGCTTCCGTCTGTTCACGAGCTTCTCCGTGGAAAGCGGCATCCCGAAGTTCATCGCAGAGTGGAGCCACCGCGATCCCGCAGAGACGAGGGCTTACTACGGGGCCGGGCTTGCGGTACGCCTGGCTGCCGGCCTGACCGCGCTGCTGGTGGCCTTTGTGCTCTCCGGCCCGGCGGCGCGGCTCTACGGCATCCCTCACCTCGCCCACGCGGTGGCCGCGGCCGCGCTCTATGTCTGCCTGCTCGCGCCGCTGGCCTCGTTTTTCCTGGCCTGCATCCAGGGGCGAGAACAACCGGGACGATGGTCCGCTACCACGGTGGCGAACGCGCTCTTGGTGCTGCCGGCCGGGATCACCGGCGCGTTGGGTCTGTCGCACTGGGGACTGGCTGGGCTCCTGCTCTGGGTGGCAGCCGGCTGGGCCGCTGCGACCCTCGCCTCGGCTCTCTCCGCGCGTCGGGCGATGGGCTTCACGTGGGCGGCGCCGGACTGGTCGCATCTCCGCGTGCTCGTGCCCTTCCTGGCTCCGCTCTGGTTCGGCGAGCTCATCTTCATGGGCACCCATGTCCTCCTCAAATCCTACCTCGCCGTGCGAGCCGGCCCGGTGTCGGTGGGCCACTTCGAGATCGCCCTCACGCTTCTGTTCCAGGTGAGCACTCTCTACGGCGCCATCATGATTGTCTTCCTGCCGACCTGGGCCAGGCTCTACGCGGCAGAACAGGGGGCGGAGTTGCTCGAGTCCTTCTCCCTGGCGCGGGGCGCCATCATCGGGGTGGCCTCTGCGGTTGGCCTGCTGTTCGCGCTCGGAGGGAATTGGATCGTCCCACTCATCTTCGGCCACGACCAGCTTGGGGCCGTCCCGGCCGTCCGCGTGATGGGACTCATCATGCCTCTCGTCTTCTCAGGCTGGGTGACGCTCTCTGTCTTCGTCATCTCCAACCAGACCTCAGTCTCGGCCCGCGCCAATCTCCTCTGGCTGGCCGTCGTCATCCCCGCTGGGCTGCTCCTCACCCCCAGGATGGGTGCGCTGGGCGCCTCCTTGGCTTTCGCTGCTGGCTATGCTGTGTTCACGTCATACCTGGTCGCGCGGGCCCGCCCTGTCTTCGCGAGGCTCCAGTCGTGGGCGGAGCGGCAGGATCACTGAGTGCGCCCTTGTGTCCGCGAGGAGTAGCTGGCGGGCATGAGTGCCTGCGGGCCCGGGACGATGCCATCCGGCTCTGCCCGGTCCTGCGTCCCATAGGGGGCATTATCGGACGCAGAATTGGCACTAGCTCGGCGGTGGAACCAGCTGGTCGAGGCGCAAGGGCCGGATAGTGACTTGCGTGGCGAGCGCGCGCTGCTGGGGCGGTGCGTCAGGGTTGCTGTCGGGGACGAACTCGAGGACGCACCAGTCGCTCCCAGGTAAGCTGGCACGCAGGCCCTCTTTCTGCTTCTGGGCGACAGCGCGAATGTGGAGTGTATTGCCCGAGAGGGGAACGGAGTCGTCTGGATTAGGCACTGGAGCCAGTTCCACACCAACGTGCAGTCCCTTCCCGTGAGCCTGCGCCCACTGCTCATCACTGAGGCCTCCGAGCCAGGAATAGAACCGGGCATTCTCGCGTAACGCCGCGAGGGACTCCCGATGGAAGCTCGCGCGCCACCGCTCGAGTTCGTCCACTGGGCGCCCGTAAGTGAGCACCCCTCCCCAGCGGCGCTGCAGGTAGTTGAGCCGCTTCAGCAGCCCGCCGCATTGCCGTGCGTCAAGCGGCACCGTGATCTGCTTCGCGTGCGCCAGGTCCTGCGGGAGACGCGGGGCCAGCCATGCGTGCAGCGTGTCGAGCACCTCGGCCGGCAGAAAAGCGGCCCGCCATGCGTCACGGTCGGCGCTGCGGAAACGCAGGAACTCGCCCGCATCGCCCCACTCCCACCGCGTCAACTGCACCGTTGGATTGATCGGCCCGTACAGCAGCCGCTCTCGCGTCTCTGTCGCCACGGTGGTCATCTGGAGGAGCAGCAGCGCGCTCGGCTCCTGGGGTGGGTCTCGGTGAAGGAGGTCGAGGATCTGCTTCGCGCTGCGCGGCGGCTGCCAGAAGCTGTCGGACACGACGTGCATCCCGGAGAGCGCCGCCACCGCCGCCTCCAGTTGCCAGAGCGCATAGGGCTTGTCTACCGCAGCCGGGAGGCGCAGCGAAGACAGCCGTTCGATGGCGGCAGGCGAGAGGTGGCTCAGCGAGGCGAGCTGTCTCTCTACCAGCGCGCGCTGCTGCTTCTCCTGGTACTCACGCACGTCGCGACGCTCCCCCTCGAACTCCGGGTCGGGCTCGTCGGGCACCACCTCACCGAGGAGACGGTAGAGGTCGTTGCCGATGCTCGGCTGCATCGACGCCGGCTCCCGCGGATCGCGGTGGAGCCGTAAGAGCACCGGTGGCAACTGGGGGTGCGTCGGCGTCCCCGTCCGCCATGCCCCCGGCTGTCCGGGCACTGGCTCGTATCCCTCCGGTCCCTCCTTTGAGTTCAGGCCAAAGCCATACCAGATGAAGAACGTCAGGTCCCCCAGGACCTCCCGCTGAACCCAATCCCAGTCGTCCCAGTGGTCGTTCGCGCTCCATCCCATGGTCCGAAGCGTGTCCGGGTGCATCCACCCTTCTCGCAGGCCTTGCGCCGTCTGTTTCAGCTCAGGCTCGAGCGCGTTCCGGAGGAAGCCTTGCTGTTCGGCCGACAGGTCCTGCCAGTTGAGCGAGGCGCCATGGTTCTGCCGGAGTTGTTCGCTATCAAGCGAGAGGCAGAACTGCGCCATCGCCCGCTTCGCCGGGTCGAGCAGGGCGAGCAACATGAGGTTGTCCTTGCCCTTGTAGCGCTTGATCACCTCGTCGCGGCTTAAGCTGAGCGCGTCGCCGATCTCGTGCAGTTTCGCGAGCGCAATCTCCTCGGCCTCGCGCTGGGCATCCATCTCTTGGCGACCACGTTCATTAGCCGCCTCGCCGCTTTCCTTCTTCAGTTCCTTGAGCACGTTGCTGCCGATGCTCGTGCTCAACAACACGTAGCACCGCTGCTCGCCCTCTCCCTCCACTGCCCAGGCGCAATCCAGCGCCCAGCCAATCTGCACGAGGAGGCTACGGAGCGTCGGCGGTTGTTTGGGGTTCAGGTATAGGTTCAGGTAGATCCGAGTGTTCTCATCGTCCGGAGGGAAGAAGCCGAGGGCGACCCCTGTCTGGGAGGTGAGGGTGGCGAAGACATCGGCGGCCGGCACGCCCGTGTCCCAGAACTGCACCGGCCTATCCAGTCGCACATCCTCCTGGTTGCCGCCCGGGTACGACTCCCCCGGCAGCCACGGGGTGAGGTCGGGAGCGCCGGCGTGGGCTGCCGAGGCCAGCCCCGCCAGCAGCAGGGCCGAGAACAGCAGCACTCCGCGCGTCGATCGCATAGATCGCCTCCCGTGCTACTGCAGGGGCTGCCGGCACTGCTCAGCCCCTCTGTAGGCTTAGACGCCTGCACTAAGGGTTTCGTCGCGCCTGTCTCTGCTTCCTATCCACTGGGCCGGTGGCCGACTGGCCGGTCGGGGTGGGCAGAAGCGGCGGCGTGGCGAGGGGTCCATCGAGTCACGTTCCTGTTTGACTCTTCAGCGCGCCAGCGCGCGGTCGCCGATCGGAAGTACGTCCAGTAACCGGTATTACCGGACGCAGAACCGTACCCGTGCCGCTGCCAGGACTGGCACCCCGTCCTACCTCCATCTCGTCCCCGAGCCAGGCCCGTCGCGGTCGTGGGATCAGCAGGCGAAGAAATAGTGGTTTTGGGCCATCCGGGAGGAAGGAGTTCGCGTCCGGTCCTGGTACCGGCATTACGAGGGTTCCGCTCTGTGTGTCGTCGTTCAATTCGTTGAGATCATAGCCCGGGGATGAACTCCCGGGCTGGTTGAAGCGTCCAATTCTGAGTCTCTGCCAGCGATCGTGATCCTGTTCTGCAGGTAGAACCGTTTGCTGAGGAGGCAGGAAGAGATGAGGGGCATTGGACTGCTGGCGTCGGTGAGTCTCGCGCTGTTGCTTGTGGCGTGGCAGCCCGTGCGCGCAGGGGAACCCGTGAGGGAAGTATGGCGAAGCCGCTACGGAGGCACGGGCCTGTTCCCCAACACCCGCCACGTGGCCGCGGTGAACCCAACGGACAGCACGGTGTGGCTGGTCGAAGGCGCCAATGTGACCCACCTGGCGCCAGATGGCACGCTGCTGTTCCGTTCGGCGCCTTTGTACGCCCCCAGCGGGCTTGCGGTCGACCCGAAGAACGGCTCGCGCTGGGTGATGCAGGGGAACTCTGACGAGCTCTTGCACTTCACTGCCGACGGGGTCATGCTCTCAGCCACCCCGGGCTTCACCGGCTACACGGCGTCTCTGACTCCCAGCCCGGCCGACGGCTCGCTGTGGGTTACCGGCTATGGCTACGTTGCCCATGTCAATGCTGCGGGGCAGCAGACCTATCGCGCGAACGCGATCTCGTTCCCGATTGTGGCGGATCCCACAGACGGTTCGGCCTGGCTGAGCGATGTGGTCAACCAGACGCTGGTGCGCCTGCGTGGCGACAATTTCGAGATCTGGCGGCTCTCTGGCATCGCAGACGGCCTGGCAGCAGGCGAGAACATCCATGACCAGTCGGTGTGGGTGGCTGCCGATACGCTGATGCACGTGTCTGCCGGCGGCACCGTGCTCTGGCAGGGGGTCGCCTCCAGCGGGGTTGGGGTCACCGGGATATACGTGGTCGGGGACGGCTCCGTTCTGGTCTGGTACAACATGCCGCCGCATGGAGGGTCCCCCGGGGTGATGAAGCTGGTTCGCCTCGATTCATCGGGA
>JBEKKD010000282.1:0-6076 GCA_050010895.1 Armatimonadota bacterium | reverse complement strand
GAGCGGCGGCGCGCGCCGCGGGCGAATGGTTCCAACGTCAGCCCAGAAAGGCGCCGGTTGCGGTCGGCCACGACACTCGCTTCCTCGGAGATCGGTTCGCAGCCGCAGTGGCCGATGAGCTGGCGGAGTTGGGCATCGAGGCGAGGCTGTGTACCAATGCTCTGCCCACGCCGGCGGTCGGCGTCTATGTTGTGCAGAACGCGCTCGCCGGGTCACTCGTGCTTACCGCCAGCCACAACCCTGCTGAGTACAACGGGTTGAAGGTGAAGGGATCCCATGGGGCCTCAATACCGGAGGCGGAGGCGAAGTGGATCGAAGCGGAAGCCAACCGCATACTCGAGGAGGAGCCCGAGAAGACGGCGCCGGCGCGGCAACACCAGCGCTATGACATGCACGAGCAGTATGTGAATACTCTCGTCTCCATGGTCGATGCGGATCTCATCACGCGCGCCAAGTTGGTGGTGGTGGCCGATATGATGCACGGCGCGGGCGGCGGGTACTTCGACAGAGCCCTGCAGCAGGCGGGATGTGCAGACGTGCGGGCGGTGCGAGCCGACCCCGACCCAACGTTCGAGTGGCACCATCCCGAGCCGATCGGCGAGAACCTCGGGGTGAGCGCGGCGATGACGGCCGATCCCTCGGTGCACGTTGGTCTGGCGACCGATGGCGATGCCGACCGTTTCGGGATGATGTACCGGGGGGAGTATATCGATGTTCAGCGTACCATTGCCTTCATCCTTTACCACCTGCTGAAAGACCGGGGCTACCGAGGACGGGTGGTGCGATCCATCAACGTTACCTCGATGGTTGACAAGCTCTGCGCGCATTTCGGCTGCGGAGTTGAGGAGAAGTCGGTCGGCTTCAAGAACATCGCGCCGGAGATGATCGACTCGACCGATGTCGTCCTCGGGGTCGAGGAGAGCGGCGGCTTCGGAATCAAGGGCCACATCCCGGATCGTGATGGAACACTTGCCGCTCTGATGGTATGCGAAGCCCTCGCGCAGCAGGGCAAGCCGCTGCCGGAGATCATGGACGACATCTTCGCTATCGTCGGAGGGCGAAGGTATTTCGGCAGAATCGACCTGACGATGACCGTCGAGCAGCACGCAGAGGTGACCGGCAGGCTGTCGACCGTGAGGCCGGAGCGCCTCGCCGGTCAGAGCGTTGTGGACGTCAATCACCTCGACGGTGCAAAGTGCATTCGCGAGGACGGGACCTGGCTTCTCCTGCGGCTCTCGGGGACCGAGCCCCTCATTCGCATCTACGCGGAAGCGATGAGCGAGCAAGATACCCAAACGCTCCTGTCAAGCGGCCGCGACCTGATCTTCGACATGACCGGGAGCAAGCAATGAGTGTCAGTGCTCCGATCCACGTCGTCATCATGGCCGGCGGGATCGGCACGCGCCTCTGGCCCATCTCGCGGCGGGGGCGCCCGAAGCAGTTCCAGCCGCTGCTCTCCGGGCAGACGATGCTCAAGGACACCTACCTGCGTATACTGCCGCTCACGGTTCCTGAGAACGTATGGATAGTGACGGGCGCGGATTTCGTCGACATGGTTCACTCCCAACTTCCCGATCTGCCGGCCCGGAATGTGCTTGGCGAACCGGTGGGCCGCAGCAGCGCCCCCGCGGTGGCTCTTGCCGTCGCGCGTATCGCTCGCGCCGAGCCCGAGACCATCGTGCTCGCCACCCCGGCGGACAGCTACATCAGTGACTCCGCCGCGTATTGCGACTATGTCGCGCTGGCGGTCGAGGCCTGTCGCCGTGGTTCCATCGTCACTCTCGGCGTCGTCCCGTCGCGTCCCGAAACCCGTTTCGGCTATATCAAGCGAGGCGGCCGAGTGGAGAACGCGGTGGGCGCCTACTGGGTGGAGCGGTTTACCGAGAAACCCGACGCCGAAACTGCCGCGCAGTACCTCGCACACGGCGGCTACTACTGGAATATGGGCCAGTTCGTTTTCCAGTCCGCATTCTTCATGGAGAGATGCGAGCAACACTTGCCGCAGGTGGCCGCAGCGATGCACAAGCTCGCTGGCAGCGAGGCGGACGCGGAACTCATGGAGCGAGCCTACCGCGATCTGCCGGCGATCTCCCTGGACTACGGCATTGCCGAGAAGGAAGAGCGGATGGCGGTTGTGCCGACGGCCCTGGAATGGAGCGACGTCGGAAGCTGGCGGGCGGTGAAGGAGATCGCAGAACGGCACGCAACGCTGGATCTCAAACCTGAGAATCACATCGGAGTTGATAGTGAAGATTGTTTCGTCTTGGCCGGGTCGGGGCGTCTCGTGGTGACGGTCGGGGTGAAGGGGTACGTGGTCATCGACACTCCGGACGCGCTTCTCATCGTGGACGAGGAGAAGGACCAACTCGTCCGAGACGCGCTGGAGGAGATCGAGAGGCGCGGGAAAAAGGGCTACCTCTGAGTTCGCATCGGACAGGCAGGCGGCGGTTGCGGGACAGGGCCCCCTCCTGCCCCGCTTCATTCAGTCTGCGTTCCCGCTCGCAGGATAGGCCGCGGACGCCGACGTGCTTATGGTGTGTCCCGCCGCCTGTTCTGATAGAATAGGCACATGACCACCGGTGGAGAGAGCGCTGCGACCGCCCGGACCGAGGCGCGGGCACACATCCTCACCTGGATCGAGAAGCGTTTCCCACACGCATCCCGGGCCGCCGCGCTGGTCCTCCTCGCACTCGCCGTCGGAGCGGTCTATAATGCTCAGAACCCCCTCGGGATCAGGTGGACTCAGTCGCCCGAGGGCCGTGTCGGTATCCCCAGAGTCTTCGAATCGCGGCTCCGTGAAATCGCCGCACCGGAAGCCCTGAAGCTCCTGGATGCCAGGGATGCCATTTTCGTCGATTCGCGAGATGAGAAGGACTACAAGAAAGATCACATCCCGAGCGCCATCAACATCCCCATGCGCCAGTGGGCCAAGCTCGAAGCCGACGCCACAAGACGGCTGCCACGCGATGCAAAGCTGGTGCTGTACTGCTACGGTGGAGCGTGCGGGCTGAGTACCCGCATGGGAAAGCGCCTTCTCGAACTCAACTACCAGCGCCCGATCGTGCTGCGGCGAGGCTGGGCCGAGTGGACAGAGGCGGGATATCCGACCGCGCAGAAACCGCAAAGGAAGCCGAGGTGATGGGCGTGGCCCGGCAGCCGGTCGCGAGCCGCGTGTTCTTGCGAATCGCCGGTCTGATGATCGGCGGCATTTTCATCTATGCCAGCCTGGATAAGATCCTGCACCCGGATCGCTTCGCGGATGTCGTCCACGAGTATGATATGCTGCCGTTGCTCGGGGTCAACGCATTCGCGCTGGCGATGCCATGGGTCGAACTGGTGGCAGGGGTCGCGCTCGCCATCGGGTTCTGGCGGCGCGCGGCGGGTTTGCTGGCCGCGGCGCTATCGACCGCGTTCATGGTCGCGATCGCGCAGGCCCAACTCAGGGGCCTGAAGATCGAATGCGGCTGTTTCAACGTCAGTGGCATGAGTGCGACCGAGGCGAGCTGGGGTCTGTTCGCGAGGGACGCGTTGCTGCTGCTGGGATCTGTGCTCATATGGAGGAGAGGATAGGTGATGGACCAGGCGTTGGCGGATCTGATCAAGATATCGCAGATTGTCGGCAGAGATACGGCGCTCGTGCAGGGCGGGGGGGGGAACACGTCCGTCAAGACCGCGGACGGCGCGTACATGTACATCAAGGCCAGCGGCACTGCCATCAAGGATATCTCTGAGAGCCGCGGCTGGTGCAGGCTCAGAGTGGCATCCGTCTGCGCCATCATCGACGACGAGTCGCTGGCGGGACTCGGCGAGACCGACCGTGAGAACGAGATCGCACGCCGGCTTCGGCTCTGCTGCGAAGATGATGTAGACAGCGGGGTCCGTCCGTCGGTCGAGGCGCATCTCCACGCCGCGCTCGACCGGTGCGTCGTTCACCTGCACCCCGTTGCCGCCGGAGCGTACGTCTGCGCGAAGAATGGACGTGCAGCGTTGGAGAAGCTCTTCGCCGACTGGAAGCTGCCGCCGCTCTGGGTGCCTGCGGCCGATCCCGGATACATGCTCGCGCTGACCGTCTGCCGACTGGTGAGCCAGTATGCGGCGAAGCATGGGCAGCGGCCTTCCGCGCTGTTCCTGGAGAAGCACGGGCTTTTCGTCACCGCGGACTCGGCCGATGGGGTGCTGCGACGAGTGAAGCAAGTCATCAGCGCCTGCACGGATAGCTTGCCGAGAACGGCCATCGCGAGCATCCGCCAGCCTGCCCGCGCCGATGTTGTGGCCGCCAGCCTCGCGATCCGGAAGGCGGTGCGGCAGGCCGCTGGTCGGCGCAGTTGCGTCAAGCACTACCTCGACGAGGAGATCGCAAGCCTCATGGCGCGGCCGGACGCGAAGCGGCTCGCCGCCGCCGCGGCGCTCACGCCTGACGAGTTGGTCTACGCGAACGGCGCTCCTCTGTGGCTCGACAGGTGCGACGCATCGGCGGTGCAGACCAAGCTCGAGAAGCTGATCGCAAGCGGCGAGAAGCCCGCCGCCAGCTTCCTGGTGAAGCACCTCGGACTCTTCGTTGCCGGCACTCAGAAGGCTCTCGGCAGCATGAAGGACGTCGTGACTGCATCGCTGCTCGTGCGCGCCTACGCGCAGAGCTTCGGCGGTCCGAGCCCCCTGAATAAGCGCCAGCGGGATTTCATCCTGAACTGGGAGGCAGAGAGCTTCCGGAAGAAGGTCGCGGGTCTAGCGGGAGAAGGCGACCTCGATGGGCAGATAGCAGTGGTCAGCGGCGCCGGGAGCGGGCTGGGCCGAAGCATCGCCATCGGCCTGGCGGGAGCGGGCGCAGTGGTGGCGCTCGCCGATATCGATCTCGCCGCCGCC
Organism: Armatimonadota bacterium; assembly: GCA_050010895.1. Classification (GTDB taxonomy): domain Bacteria; phylum Armatimonadota; class Hebobacteria; order Hebobacterales; family Hebobacteraceae; genus JBEKKD01. The sequence continues at coordinate 1,213 of JBEKKD010000282.1, read as the reverse complement.
AAAGAAACAACGGATGTGATCGCGGAGCAGATGCCGAGCGCTTCCTCAGTGGCGGCGGAATGCGACGTCACTGACGAGGCCGCGGTCCAGGGCCTTTTCGACCACATCTTCGACGAGTGGGGCGGTCTCGACATTCTCGTCAACGCCGCGGGCGTGGCGCCGCCCTTCGCGCTGGTAGACCTGCCGGTGAACAAGTGGCGAGCCGCGCTGGAGATCAACCTCACCGGCTATTTCCTCATGGCGCAGGCCGCCGCCAGGCTCATGATCCAGCAGGGCATGGGAGGGAGCATCATCAACCTCAGCTCGAAGTCCGGTCTCGAGGCGAGTAGGAACAACACTGCCTACAACGCGACCAAAGCCGGCGAGATTCATATGGCGCGGGGCTGGGCGATGGAACTCGGGCAGCACGGGATCCGGGTCAACTCCGTCGCGCCCGGCAACGTGTTCGAGGGCTCGAAGATCTGGAACCCCGAGTACATCCGGGTGTGCGCCAAGAAGTACGGCATCAAGCCCGAAGAGGTGATTCCGTATTACGTGAACATGACCGCTCTGAAGCGCGAGATCAAGGGCCAGGACGTCGCCGACGCCGTCATCTTCCTCTGCTCCGATCGCGCCCGCACGATGACGGGCCAGACGCTGGTCTGCGACAGCGGCCAGGTGATGGTGCGGTGATCGTCGCCATCAAGGCGGCGAGCGATCTGGTGCCCGACTTACCGCTCGATAACATGGTACAGCGATGTCGGGTCCAGTGTGATCTCGACGTCGCTTGCGCTGTCCATGTGGGTGGCCACGCGTTTCGAGGTCGCATAGCCGTTCTCATCGAGCGCGATGGCGTGAATCGTGGGGCCGGCTCGGCTGTGAAGCCACACCCTCGCCGCGATTTTCTTCACCCCCAGCGGCGGTCCGCCCAGCGAGGTGATTCTGTCACCATCCGTCCTGAAACCGTATGGTCGCTCCTCGGTCACGGCCTGGATCAAGACGCTCTTCGATGTGGCTAGCGGCCGATCGTCGAGCGCGATGGCCATGACGGACGCGTATTCGTTATCGCACTCCACTGCGATATCACCCAGCTCGATCCGCCCCGCCTTGGCCAGGAAGCCGACAGCGCCCTGACTGCGCGGCGTGTTCACACACACCAGGCCCCGACCATAATCCCAATGCAATTCGCCCGTCAGGCTATCGATAGTACGCGAACTAGCGTCCGCGTACCGGG
>JBEKKD010000281.1:0-6094 GCA_050010895.1 Armatimonadota bacterium | reverse complement strand
GTGGCCTGGTGCTTCTTCATCAATGGGCTCTCGTTCCTGGCGGTGATCCTTGGGCTGGTCCTGATGCGCTTCCAGCCACGAGAGGGGGTGAAACACCCTGGCGGAGTAACGCACGACGCGTTGGAAGGCCTGCGCTACGTGCGGACCAACCGGATGGTGTTGGGCCTGGCCGCGCTGCTGGCCGTCTTCTCGGTATTCGGCTGGTCCTATAACGTGCTGATGCCGATCTTCGCCCGCGATATCCTTCGGGCCGGCGCGTCAGGCCTCGGCTATCTCATGACCTCGAGCGGGATTGGCGCGCTGGTGGGCGCACTCCTGGTAGCGTCCCTGGGCCAGTATCAGCACCGGGAACGAGTTCTCTTCGGCGGAGGTTTTCTGCTTTCGGCCGCCGCCGCGGGGTGCGCCTTCTCGCGCATACTCCACCTCTCCATGGGAATGCTGGCGCTGGCGGGGCTGGGCAGCATAGCAGTGATGTCCGTCGCCAACACCCTGATTCAGGTCTCGGTGCCGGACCAGATGCGGGGGCGTGTCATGGGGGTGTGGGCGCTGGTCTTCTCGGCCTCCGCCCCCTTGGGCAGCCTCCAGGCCGGAACTCTGGCCCAGTACTTGGGCGCTCCGGTGGCGGTTGTCATTGGGGCTACGATCACCCTGGGAGGCACTGCTGCCGCGATGGTCGGCTGGAAGCGTCTCCGCAAGAAGATGCCGCTTCATCCGGAATGATGCCCGCCGGCTAGCGCCCGGGACTTGTTCGCTGGTAGGGTCTGCCTGACCGCAGTTCGTGACCCGGAACTGCGCCCATATGTGCGTGCCGACCAGCGGTGCGACCGCAGTCAGTACCAAGCAGTTCGCGCACTGCTGGACTCACGACATGCTGGTGACGCCAGACGCTGCCGCTCATCAGGCGAGCATCATACTCCGCCGCGGCCGCGTTCCACAGGTCTATGTCATCCATGTCACACGTGAGTCCCCCTGGCCGACGTAGTCACTCGCGCCGCAAGCTTACCATCTGACAGGGCCAACTGCCAGCTATGCTCGGACGCGCGCCACGTCGCCGGGTAGCGGCGCATGGCTCTCGCAAGCTTTGAACGGACATTCTGCTCAGCGGCCGAAGTGCCGGGGATGGATGAGGGAACGCCAGCCCCCCCGCGCATGTTCAACGCGACGCCGACGGTATTCATAGGGTCGATCGCGGGCATCACTCACTGCCCCTCGCTGCTCCTCGTTCGTAGCGATCCCCACAGCCACTGGAAATCTCCTTCGTCATACAGCCGCCGGCCGTAGGGGCGGCCGAGTCTGACCGGCCAGCCGTCGCCGCACCGTTGGTACGCGCCTACTGCACTTGCTGACCGTTGCCCTGCGCAGCCCGCGAAGTGGGCCGCGGAGAGAGGAGCCGCAGCGACGTTGGGCAAACTCATCATGGTGCGGCCGGCTTCGCCTAAGCCGACTGCCCGATCATCATGCTCATCCTCCACGCCGGCATTGCCGAGAACGCGCTGCTGTTGTGGGGCGAGACGCCGGACGTCGAAGCTGCCGTCGGGCTGCGCGGAAGAGTCGCGCCGGGCCAGACCTCACCGTATGATGCGGGAGCCGAGCGCCTGTGGACGGCGCTGCGGCAGGTAGGTCAGCCGGACCCTTCGAGACGGGGGCTTGCCTCAGCGGTGGTGTGGCTGCCCACCGCGGGCGGCCGCCCAGCCGCCTCCAGTCCACTGATCGCCCCACCTCCGCCCCCGCGCGCCCGCATTGCCCTCTCACCTTGGCGGGTCACCGCGCTCCGGTTCCCGCTCGCGCCCGCGGTAGACCTGCTCTGCGCCGTGTCAGGGAAGGAATTGGTGGCCCCCGGCATCTCGGTCGGGCGCGACCTGGCTTTCTGGTCCACCGCGCTGCAGTTCGCCGGCTCCCTGGCAGGACGGCAGCAATTCCTGCCAAGCATCGCCGAGCGGGATGGGGGGTTCCGCGCTTGCTGGGAGCCCGTCTTCGCTGGCATTGACGCACAGCGGCTGTCGCAGTTGGCCGATGCCATGCCGCATGCGTGTCGGGCCTTCGGCATTGTGGAGTCTCCACCGCAGGCCACGCCGCGGAATGCGACCCGCGAGTTTGTCGGCATCGTGTTGGACCATCTGGTGCGCTCATCCCTGCTGCCGGCCCGACCCGTAAGGCTGGGGCGCCGGCGCGGCGCCTTCGACAGTGTTCACGATCAGTGGCTGCACGCGCTGCAATCTCCCGACGGGTCGATGCCCGGCGACGGCCAGATGCTCGCGGAGTTCGCGGTCCAGGTGCGAGAATGGCAGCGGCCAATGGCGGCGACGGCGGCCAGCCCATTCCGACTCTGTCTACGGCTGGAGGAGCCAGATCAACCCCACGGTGCGGAGAACACGTGGCGCGTTCACTATCTGCTGCAGGCGTGTGATGATCTGAGCCTGCTGGTGCCGGCGGAGGATGCCTGGAAGGCGACCGGCCGGAGGGCGGCGGTGCTCAAGCGTGGCGGATTTCACGCCCGCGAGCATCTCCTGACATCTCTGGGTCAGGCAGCGGGAATCTGTTCGCGGATCGAGGCCAGCCTCCGGGCGGCGACACCCACCGGGTATGAGATGGACTCTGCCGGCGCCTACGAGTTCCTGACTGACCGGGCGCCCGCGTTGGAGCAGGCCGGGTTTGGCGTGATGCTGCCCGCCTGGTGGACACGGCGGGGTACGCGAGCGCGCCTCTCCGCTCGTGCCAAGGCGAAGAGCCCCGGACTGCGCTCCGCCGGCCGCCTATCGCTCGATGATATTGTCCACTTCGACTGGGAGGTCGCCTTGGGCGGCCATCGCATATCCCTGGAGGAGCTGCAGGAACTGGCGAAGTTGAAGTCACCGCTGGTGCAGCTGCGCGGCCAGTGGGTAGAGGTGAACGCCGAGGAGATACGAGCCGCGGTCGATCTCTGGCAGAAGCGACAAGAGGGTGCAGCGACGGCTCGGGAGGTGGTGCAAATGGCACTGGGGCAGGGCGCGGCCGGGCCGCTGCCCCTCGACGGAGTCACCGCCACCGGCTGGGTGGGCGACCTGCTGGCTGGGCTGGAGGGCGCGGCGGAGCTCCAGCAAGTGGCTCCCCCCGTGGGGTTCCAGGGCCGGTTGCGGCCCTACCAGGAGCGCGGCTACTCTTGGCTCTGTTTCCTCCGGCGCTGGGGCCTGGGGGCATGCCTGGCTGATGACATGGGACTGGGGAAGACCATCCAGGCACTGGCGCTGATTCAGCGGGAGTGGGAGGCGGATGGGAAGCGGCCGACGCTGCTGGTGTGCCCGACATCGGTGGTGAGGAACTGGGAGAAGGAGGCGCAGCGGTTTGCCCCGCAACTCCCGGTGATGATCCATCATGGCGCGGCGCGGACTCGGGGTGATCAGTTCGTGAAGCGGGCGGAGCGCCACGCCATGGTGATCTCCAGCTACGCCCTCCTGCATCGCGACTACGAAACGTTGAAGAGCATCGACTGGGCGGCCGTGATCCTGGACGAAGCGCAGAATGTGAAGAACCCGGAGACGAAGCAATCGCGAGCGGCGCGGGGGCTGCCGGCCGAGTGCCGAATCGCCCTCACCGGCACTCCGGTGGAGAACAGCGTGGGCGATCTCTGGGCCATCATGGAGTTCCTCAATCCCGGCTTCCTCGGATCGCAGGCGGAGTTCCGTCGCCGCTTCTTGGTGCCCATCCAGGCCTATCGTGATGCAGAGGCCTCGGCGCGGCTCAAGCGGCTGACGCAGCCGTTCATCCTGCGGCGGCTGAAGACCGATGAGACGATTATCTCGGACCTGCCGGAGAAGCTCGAGATGAAGGTCTTCTGCAGCCTCACCAGGGAACAGGCCTCGCTCTACGCGGCGGTGGCGAAGGAGGCGACGGAGGCGTTGGACTCGCTGGCGGGTATCGAGCGCAAGGGCATGGTGTTGGCTACGCTCACGAGACTCAAGCAGATCTGCAACCATCCCGCGCAGTTCCTGGCCGACAACTCGGCGCTGCCGAACCGATCGGGGAAACTGGCTCGCCTGACCGAGATGCTGGAGGAGGTGATGACGGTCGGCGACCGGGCGCTCATCTTCTCGCAGTTCGCGGAGATGGGCGGGATGCTGCGGACGCACCTTCAGGAGATGCTCGGGCGGGAGGTGCTGTTCCTCCACGGCGGCGTGCCCAGGAAGCAGCGCGACCGCATGGTCGAGCGCTTCCAGGAGGAGGCCGAGGGCCCGCATCTCTTCGTGCTGTCGCTCAAGGCGGGAGGGACCGGCCTCAACCTGACGCGGGCGAATCACGTGTTCCATTACGACCGCTGGTGGAACCCGGCAGTGGAGAACCAGGCGACCGACCGCGCCTTCCGCATCGGACAGACGAGAAATGTGCAGGTACACAAGCTGCTGTGCGCGGGGACGCTGGAGGAGCGGATCGACGAGATGATCGTCCAGAAGCAGGAGATCGCAGCGGAGGTGGTGGGGTCAGGAGAAGGATGGCTCACCAGGCTCTCTACTGCCGAGTTGAAGGACTTGTTCGCGCTGCGGAAAGACGCGGTGGCGGAGTGAGGAATCGATGAGGCGACGCCGGCACGGCGACTTCTGGCATTTCCCGACCTCCACGCCCCGTGCGGCCAAAGGCGGCATCAAAGCGCAATCCCGGCGGGGCGCGTTCGCTGAGCATTGGTGGGCGAAACGCTGGCTGGAGGTGCTGGAGAGCTTCGATCTGGGCGAGCGGATGAACCGCGGCCGGCGTTACGCGCGCCGCGGCCAGGTGCTGTCTATCGAGATCGGGCCGGGCATCGTGGCGTCCATGGTACAGGGATCGCGGCCGGAGCCGTACTTGGTAACCATCACGCTCAGGCCGATTCCGGACCGAGGGTGGGAGAAGCTGACGGCGGCGCTGCAGCAGCAGGCGCTGTTCGCCGCCAAGCTGCTGGCCGGGGAGATGCCGGAGGGGCTGGAGCAAGTATTCCGAGACGCCGGATTGTCGCTATTCCCGGAGCAAAGCAGGGATCTGCAAACCGAATGCTCGTGCCCGGACTGGTCGAATCCCTGCAAGCATATCGCCGCGGTGTACTACCTGTTGGCAGAGGAATTCGATCGCGATCCGTTCCTCATCTTCGCACTCCGAGGTGTGGATCGCCGCGAGTTGATCGCGCGCTTGTCCTCAGGGGCCGCAGAACAGCCAGCGCTTGTGCCATCCGCACCAGCCATCGAGGTCGAGCCGCTGCCCACAGAACCCGCTGCGTTCTGGGGGGAGCGGCCACTGCCTGATGGGCTGCTTTCCGAAGCGGGCCTCCCATCCGCGGCCGCGGCACTGGTCAAACGGCTAGGGAGCTTCCCGTTGTGGAGGGGCGAAGAACGATTCCTCGAGACGATGGAGGCTATCTACCCGCGGGCGGCGGCGCGAGGCCTGGAGGTGTTCCTCGCGCAGTCGGAGCCATTGCCACCGCGAACGGTCACGGGGGTACGATGTCGAGGCCAGACTCGGTGATCATGGAGCGCCGTGAATCCGCCTCCTGGGTCAGCCCAGAACGCTCTCAGGACGGTCCTACTGGCGCCCGACGCACGCAGGAGACCCCGCCCCAAGTCGATGTTCTGTAGAGCAATGCGCGCCCCTTGACAGGTCCGAAAAGAACCAGCTATGATACTGTACTAGTACAGTATTACACAAGGAGGGCAGTGATGAGGAGGCGCGGTATGTCACGTCGTGTGTGCTTGCTTCTGCTGTCGCTTTCGGCCATCTCGCTCGTGCTCGTTTCGATCGCTCCCGGCCAGTTCAGCGGCCGCCTTCTCTCCGGCGGCTGGGCCTACAAGACAACGATGCAGGGCGTTCTGGCCGACCAGTCGCCGGTCACGGGATTCGGTTTCGGGTTTGGCCGGAACGAGGTGGCGTTCTGTGCGCCGGTGAGCGAGGGCGGCGCGTCGGCGCTCTGGCTCACGGAGGCTTCGACGCCTCCGATACCCGATTTCAGCAAGCCATCCCGGCCACTCGCACCTTCGCGTCTGCTCTGGCGCGCGCCCATTGGCACTATCCTCCGCGGGCCCGTGGTGTGGTCACCCAACGGGGCGCACATTGCGCTGCTCGCGTGCCGCGACACCGTGAGCGATCTGGTCGCGGT
>JBEKKD010000280.1:0-6117 GCA_050010895.1 Armatimonadota bacterium | reverse complement strand
TGGAGGCCCAAGTGCGACGCGGCGTCCGGCGGGTGCGGCGCAAGGACGACCTGGCTCTTGCATTCCTCAAACACTCTGGACTCTACCCGGAGTTGTAACTGTATTATGCGAGACTCAATAGGAAGATGGGCTGGTCGGTTCAGAACACGGACAACGAGGTACGGCTGGTTATGCCGGGGGCGAATGTCGGTGCCATTTTGGGCAACGAAGAGGTGCAAGAAGAGGCTGAGCCTGAAGCGGCATTTGCTCTTGAATATCAGCTTCGGGACTTTCTCGCGGGGAATCTGAGTGCAATTCTGGTGGAAGGGAGAAAGCTGCGCCTATATGTTGATCCCACTGGGCGGGACGGGGTTGAGTTTCAGACCGACGTCGGCCCAGTAGATATTCTGGCAATCGATGAGACGGGCGCCTTTGTGGTTTTTGAACTGAAGCGTGCTCGCAGCCCCGATCACGCGATAGGGCAGTTGTCGCGCTATATGGGATGGGTAAAGCAGACGATCGGCAAAGGCCAAGGGGTCCGAGGGGTCATCGTTGCCAAGACAATCAGTGACAACCTGCGGTATGCGGTCGGCGTAATCCCGGATGTCAGCCTTTTCGAGTACGAAGTAAGTTTCCAACTGAAGGCAGCCCACGGGTTCAGCGTCACGGGGTGAGGGGTCCGATGATGGGGCGGCCCCCCACCAGTGTATCATCTGGTTGGTGGAGCCAGGCGGATTCGAACCGCCGCCTCATCCGTGCGAGGGATGCGTCTTCCCACTCGACTATGGCCCCAAGAAGCGAAGCCGGAGCAGGCATTTCGCCTCATCCGGCTTCCTGAATCCTACCAGACAGCGGCCGTCACCGTCAAGCCGAAGTTGCTCGCCCGCTGCTGATCACACGCCGGCTTTCTGCCACACCCCCAGCAGCGACGAGGCGGTCGCGTTCACCGCGTCGGCGGGCGACAGGGCGCGCAGTTTCGCGCTGAAGGGCTCGGGGGTGACCGGGCCGGTGTAGCCGATCTCCTTGAGGCCCTGCAGGAACGAAACTAGGTCAATCACGCCGGATTCTCCGGGCAGGCGGCGGTCGTTGTCGATCTGCTCGTCCGGGCCGCGCCCTTCGGCCCCATCGTTGATATGCACATCCACCACCAGAGCGTCACTGAGCCGGAGAATGTCCTCTCGGGTCCCACGGGACGTGTACCAGTGGAACGCGTCGAACAGCAATCCGCAGTTCCCCGTGCCGATGGCCTCGCAGAGCTTGAGCATTCCGTCCTGGGTGAAGATGAACTCGTTGGAATGGCCCGCTCGCGCCGTCTTCGGGCCGACGAACTCCAGCCCCAGGCGGCAACCGTGGTCTGCCAGCACTTCGGCGCAGGCGCGCAGGCGATCTCGGTGAGATGCGAAGTTGCGCTTGAAGGGGAGGTCGTCTGAGAAGGGCAGGATCCATGTGGAGCAGCGGTCAGCCCCGATCTGCTTCCCTGCTTTCGCGTATTCGACGAGGCGAGACATCCCCTGCTTGAAGGCCTCGTCGTCCTTCCGGAACTCGACCGGAAGTCCCCATGCAGCCGGCAACAGCTTGTTCCCCTCGAGCACCCGCCTCACGCCGTCCGGATCGGAAGCGGCTGCGCCGATGTCGATGCTGATCCCCTTGAAGCCCGCGGCTGCCGCGAGCTTCGCAGTCTCCTCAAACGGCAGACCCACGCCTATCGCGCCGGGACTCAACGCTGGGTACATTTCGCCCTCCATACCGGATTCGGTTCTAAGACCCGCAAGGGTACCACGCCGCGGCGGCCAGATCAACCTACATACGCAACTCTCGCCCTATTGACATAATTGTCGCTGAAATGGTAAAAATGTCACGAGAATCGGCGCTGAGGCGACAATCGTGTATCTCATGTCCATCGACGAACTGGCAGAGTACCTGGGGGAAAGCAAGCGGACAGTCTACCGCTATATCCAGTCCGGCGACTGCCCCCGGTACATTCGGCTGACAGCCCGCAATATCAAGTTCGACAGACGCGATGTGGACGAGTGGCTGGAGTCCAAGAAGGTCGACCCGAAGAAGGAGAAGGGGCAATGAAGCTGTGGCAGATCGGGCGTTGGGTTCTGCTAGTGCTGTGGTTCGCCGCGATGTCGGCGCTGTTCGCGCGCCTGTTCTCTGGTCCCGAGGACACATGGATCAAGGACACCAGCGGCCGCTGGGTCGCTCACGGCTATCCAGCCGGGCCGCCCCCGCCGCTCGGATACCACGCGCCGACGAGTGAACAGGCCGTGCCGATCGTGTTGCTGAGCTTGTTCGCCGTCGGGCTGATCGCAGCGGTATTGTTCAGCGGCCGATCTCCCGCCGGGGCCGATGCGCTTAGTCGGAGCATCCGGTATTTCGGGAGTGTGAGCATCATAAGCACGGTGCTGGCCATCGGGGTCGCCGCGGGAGTCGCTGCTACGCTGTTCAGCAGTCGCGGAGCGCCCTTTGGTGACCCGGCACTGGTGATCCTGTGTCTGCTCGGGGTGGCGATGCTGCTGAAACTGCTGGGATGGCACGCGGACAGCACCAAGAAGGTGCTGGAGGCGCACTACGACCTCAAGCGGCAGATGGGCCTGCTGCAGGACATGGTGGAGCGGTTGTCGCGATGACTGTCCCACGGATGGGAGGGACTGGGGAGAACGTGGGATAATAGCAGGACAGACAACCGAACAGATCGCCCGCGGGAGAGAGTCCGCATAGGCGGACCGCCGAAGGGGAAAGGGCCCGCCCTCGCGGGCCCGAAACTCTCAGGCTCCAGGACCGCGGGCGGGGCTTCCCTGGAGAGCGTCCGCTGATGCGGACCACCGAAGGTGACAGTCCGTCACGGGCGGGCGAATCCGCCGAGCGCGGGCAGAATCTCTCAGGTCCAAGAACAGGGGAGGGTCCGAGAGCACCGGGCCTTCCTCTGTTCTATCTGCAAGGTGGGGTATGAACTTCGTTCCGCATACGCCCGATGACGTCGAGAGCATGCTTCAAGCGCTGGGCCTGTCTGCCGTGGACAGCCTGTTTGATGGGGTGCGGGCGGTCGTCCCCGCCAGTCAGGTGCCGGACCTGCCGGGACACAGCGAATTTGAGCTTCGCCGGCAACTGTGGGACATCGCTCGACTGAATGGCCGGCCGGACCAGACACTCTGCTTCCGAGGCGCCGGCGCCTACGAGCACTACGTTCCCGCGGCAGTGTCGCAGATCACCGGCCGCGGTGAGTTCTTCACCGCGTACACCCCCTACCAACCGGAGGTAAGCCAGGGAACCCTTCAGGCGATGTACGAGTTCCAGACGATGATCTGCGAGCTCATGGGCATGGATGTGGCGAACGCCTCCATGTATGACGGTGCGTCCGCTCTGGCCGAGGCAGCGCTGATGGCGATGCGGATCACGCAGAAGCGCCGCCTCGTGGTGTCCGAGGCCCTGCATCCGCACTGGCTCGACGTGGTTCGAACGTACAGCGCCAATGTCGAGCCCGAGATCGTGATCGCGCCCGCGCCCGGCGGCCGCACCGATGCTGAGCAAGTCATGGACCTCGTGAGCGACGAAACTGCGGCCGTAATCGTGCAGAATCCGAACGTCTTCGGAATCGTCGAGCCGATGAAGGTGATCGGCGAGAGGCTGAAGTCTCTGCCTGCGCTGTACATCACAGCGTGCTACCCGATTGCTCTCGGCATGCTCGGGACGCCTGGCGAAGCGCACGCGGATATCGCGGTAGGGGAGGGGCAGCCACTCGGAATCCCACTTTCGTATGGCGGGCCGTATCTCGGGCTATTTGCGAGCCGGATGGAGCACCTCCGACAGATGCCGGGAAGAATTGCCGGCATCGCCCACGACGACCAGGGGCGCCGGGGATACGTGATGAGCCTGCAGGCGAGGGAGCAGCACATCCGCCGCGAGCGTGCCACCTCGAACATCTGCTCGAATCAGGCGCTGTGCGCGCTCGCCGCGACCCTCTATCTGGCGCTGATGGGGCCGTCGGGGCTGCGGGACGCTGCGGAGCAGAGCTTTGCGGTCAGCCACCAGTTGGCCGAGCAGCTTGCGGCCCTGCCGCGCTGCTCGTTGCGACATGGCCATCCGTTTTTCAACGAGTTCGTGCTCGAGCTGCCGATCGCGGCAGAAGACGTCGAGCGCGAGCTGTGGGATCACGGCATCGTCTCTGGCCTCCCTCTTGGCCGATGGTTCCCGGACAGGGCGAATGAGATGCTGTTCTGCGCGACCGAGATCATCGGCGAATCCGCTATCCACAGGCTGATTGCCGCCATGGAAGAGGTGCTGCCATGAGCGCGAGGACCATCTTCGAGAAGAGCCGAGAAGGGCGACGCAGCAGCTACATTCCGCAGCGAGCGATGTCGCCCGCGCTTGCCGCGCAGTTGCCGGCCGAGTTGCTGCGCGAGCGCGCTCCCCTGCTTCCCGAAGTGACCGAAGGCGAGGCGGTCCGTCACTATACCAATCTCGCGCGCAAGAACTGGGCGGTGGATGTGGGCTTCTACCCACTTGGTTCGTGCACGATGAAGTACAATCCGCGCGTGTCGGAGCACATCTCGTCGTGGCCGGAGTTCTCGGCGGCGCATCCTCTCCGGCCGGCGAGGGCGGCGCAGGGATGGCTGCGCGTGATGTACGAGACGGAGCGGATGCTGTCGCAGCTCTGTGGGGTGGCGCGATTCACCCTGGAGCCGGCCGCAGGCGCGCAAGGCGAGCTGTGCGGGATGCTGATGATCCGCCGGTATCACGCGGAACGTGGGGACAAGCGGAACACAGTGATCGTGCCGGACAGCGCTCACGGGACAAACCCCGCGACGGCGGCGCTGGCCGGGTTTCGCGTGAAGACATGCCCATCGAAAGGCGGGCTGGTAGACCTGGAGGCGCTGCGGGGCCTGCTCGACAGCGACGTCGCCGGCATCATGCTCACAAACCCGAATACGCTGGGGTTGTTCGAGCGCGATATACAGGAGATCTGCCGTCTCGTTCACGAAGCGGGTGGGCTCGTGTACTACGATGGAGCGAATTTCAACGCGTTGGTCGGTCGATTCCGGCCCGGGGACATGGGGTTCGACGTGGTGCACCTGAACCTGCACAAGACGTTCGCCACCCCACATGGCGGCGGCGGCCCGGGCGCGGGGCCGGTGGGCGTGGTCGAAAAGCTCGAGCCGTTCCTGCCGGTGCCGCTCGTGCGCAAGGGCGCGGAAGACTTCGAGCTGGAGGAGAACCGGCCGCTCAGCATCGGGCGCCTCAACGCCTTCGCGGGAAACGCGCTCGTGATCCTGCGGGCATACGTGTACCTGCGACTGTTGGGCACCTCCGGTCTGCGAGAGGTGAGCGGCGACGCGGTGCTGGCGGCGAATTACCTCAAGCAGCGTCTAGTCACCGCCTACGAGCCATCCGAGCCTGGACGCTGCATGCACGAATTCGTCCTGTCGGCATCGCGTCAGAAGTCGAAGGGGGTGAGGGCGCTCGATATCGCGAAGCGCCTCATCGATCTCGGATTCCATCCGCCCACCATCTACTTTCCGCTGACCGTCCCGGAAGCGCTGATGATCGAGCCCACCGAGACCGAGAACCTCGAGACGCTGGATGCGTTCGCCGAGGCGATGCTGAGGATCGCCGACGAGGCCGAGACCGATCCGGATGTGCTCCACTCGGCCCCGCACGACACTCCGGTCGGTCGCCTGAACGAAGTGGCGGCGGCGAAGGATCTGAACCTCCGCTGGAGACCGGGCCAGCAGAGCGGAAGCCCCGATGCCATCTGGTGAGTCTCCTCTCGCGTCTGCGCACGCGGAACTCGGCGCGATCATGACCGACTTCGGCGGGTGGCGCCTGCCGGTGGAGTATTCATCGGTCGCGGAAGAGACGCACGCCACCCGTCATGGGGCCGGGCTCTTCGATGTCTCGCACATGGGGAACCTGCACCTGCTTGGCGAGGGCGCGGCGGCTGCGGCGCGGAGGCTGTTGACCCGCGATGCCACCGCGGCCCCTGCATGCTGTGGCGGCTACGCGCTGCTGTGCAATGACCAGGGCGGCATCATCGACGATCTGATCTTCATGGTCACCTCCGAGTCGGCAATCGGCCTGGTGATCAATGCCAGCCACCATGACACTGACGTGGCATGGCTGAGCCGGCATATCGCC
>JBEKKD010000279.1:0-6120 GCA_050010895.1 Armatimonadota bacterium | reverse complement strand
TGCGCTTCATCCAATACGACAGTATTTCCAGCTCTCTGGTGAGATCCACGTGCCGCAGCGCCACGCCCCCCGGCACGGAGATGAGGGTCGGGGCGAAGTTCAGGATCGCCCGCACGCCGCTCTGGACAAGAGTGTCGGCAACCTCCTGCGCGGCCGGCCCGGGAACGGCTATCAGCCCGATGCTGGCGCGCAGCGTCGCGTTGATCTCCGGCAGGCGGTGGACATCCTGTATCTGCAGACTCCAGAGCATCCGGCCTATCTTGCTGAAGTTGTTATCGAACATCCCGACGATGCGGAAGGGGGTATCGGCGACTCCGCCCCAATATCCCACCAGGGCCGCCCCGAGGTTCCCAGCCCCCACGATGACCGCTCTCTGCTCGCGATCGAGCTGCATGATCTCGGTGAGGCGGCCGAGCAGGTGCTCGACGTCGTAGCCGATGCCGGGGCGCCCGAATTCGCCGAAATGCGACAGGTCCTTGCGAACCTGGGCCGAGGTGATGCCGAGGCGCGCTTCCATCTGGGCGGACGAAACCGTCTTCACGCCCTCGTTGGCCAACTGGCGAAGACAGCGAAGATAGAGACTCAGCCTCGACACTGTAGGTTCCGGCACCCGTCCGGAGGCGATGGCCAAATCGTTCCTCCTCTTCCGCGGGTCAGGGCAGTACCCGTCGCCGCGGCTTTTCCTAGTATCTATGTAGGTTAGTCGGATTCTAGCGAAGGCGGGCACACAGGTCAATATCGGCGCTTTCGTTCTCTGCACTCCCAGGCAGGACCTGCCCCCGATGTCACGGAAATCCCCATACCAGGCGACCGATTCGACGAGGCAGCACAGTGACAAGGGGAGGACGATGAAGGTCTACGTGATGACTGACATGGAAGGCGTGGCCGGGGTCATGAACTTCCACGAATGGACGAGCCACGGCACCCCGTACTACGATATGGCGAAGGAGTTCCTCACCCTCGAGGTCAACGCCGCGGTTGACGGCCTGGTGGCAGGCGGCGCTACCGATATCCACGTCGTCGACGCTCACGGGCCCGGCGGCATCAATGTGAAGCTGCTCGACCCGCGGGTGACGGTTTCACGCGGCTGGAGCGATCCGGTGTGGCCGCTGCTCCTGGACGCGTCCTACGACTTCGTGGTCTGGGTGGGCCAGCACCCGAAGGCGGGCACCGAGTACGGCCACCTCTGCCACACCCAGGGCATCAACTACCTCGACGAGTCGATCAACGGCGTGTCGATCGGCGAGTTCGGCGAGCTGGCAATGTGCGCCAGCGAGCTGGGTGTGCGAGCGATCTTCGCCTCCGGCGACTGCGCGTTCACCAAAGAAGCGCAGGCTCTCGTGCCCGGGATCGAGACGGTGGCCGTGAAGTGGGGCGTGAAGCCCGGCACCGGGAACGATATGACCGAAGAGCAGTACGGGCGCTTCACCGGATCGGCGCGGCATATGCACCCGACCAGAGCCCGGAGCCTGATCAGAGAAGGGGCGCTGAGGGCGATACAGCGCGCGCAGCGAGAGAGCTTCGGCATCATCCCGCTCGCGCCGCCGTTCACCCGTGTCGTCAAGCTGCGACCGTCCAAAGACAGGCCGAAAGCCACCATGGCGGTGATGAAGCACCCCACGAGCCTCATCGGTGTGATGAACACCTGGAGCGAGTTCAAGCCGATCGCGGGTAAGGCGAAGGCAAAGAAAGCCGCGCCGAAGGCGAAACGCACACAAAGGCGGTAGCGCGCGTGCCGGTCGTGGGGTAGTATGTCTCTATGCAGGTGCTTGCCTGGAGCGCTGCAAGCTCCGCGCGCGAGTGCCAAGCGGAGGTATAGGGAGTGGCAGTTTCCACGAAGGTCAAGCTGGCGACGGTGAAGCTGGGAAATCTAGAGGTCAGTCGCTTCATTCTCGGCGGTAATCCGCAGGGCGCGTTCAGCCACTGGGATGGCGCCATGGACAGAGAGATGAAGCACTACTTCAGCAGCACCAACATCAAGGCCCTCTACCGGCAGGCCGAGGACCTGGGCGTGACCACTCACATCGGCCGCGCCGATCACCACATCATGCGCCTGCTGCTGGAGTATTGGGACGAGGGCGGCACCATTCAGTGGATCGCGCAGACCTGCCCCGAGCTGGGTGCCCCGGAGCGCGGAGCGCAAAACGGCATCGACAACGGCGCGAAAGCGGTGTTCATCCACGGCGGCCAGACTGACCACCTCCATCACCAGGGCAAGCTCGAAGAAATCCAGCCGGTTATCAACATGGTGCGGGATGCAGGCCTGCCGTGCGGCATGGCTGGGCATAAGACGGCAACATTCGAGTATGCCGAGGAGCACATAGACTGCGACTTCTACATGTGTTGTTATTACAGTCCGATTTCCCGCGAGCATTCCCCGGAGCATATCACCCAGGACGAGTACTTCGACCCCGAGCACCGAGTGAAGATGACGGAGCTGATCCGGAAACTGTCTCGCCCGGTGATCCACTACAAAGTGATGGCCTCGGGCCGCAATGACCCGAAAGAGGCGTTCACGTTCGCAGCGAATGCCATGCGGCCCACCGATGCGGTCTGCGTCGGCATTTTCCCGAAGCACCGGCCGAACGAGTTTGCCGACGACGTCCGCTTTCTGAGGCAGGCCCTCGCCGCCGTGGGGCAGGATGCGTGACCGGCCGCTACTGTCATCCCGAGGCGAAGCCGAGGGATCTCGTGGTCGCTCGTAATCGGACTCGTAGTTGCTCGTAATCAGATAGGAGACAGAGCATGGCAGTCGCTGAGAAACCGACCATCGCCACCGTGAAGCTGGGCAATCTCGCAGTCAGCCGGTTCATTATCGGCGGCAACCCCTTCAGCGGCTTCGGCCACCAGGACGAGAAGCTCGATCAGGAGATGATGAGCTATTACACCGTCGATCGCATCAAGGAGACATACCATCAGGCCGAGAAGCTCGGCGTCACTACCTGCATCGCGCGCACCGACAAGCACATCGTCCGGCTCATGCGCGAGTATAGGGACGAAGGCGGGACGATTCAGTGGATCGGGCAGACCGCGGGCGAATACGGTCCGGCGGCGACCGGCGCTCGCATCGCGATTGCCAACGGCGCGAAGGCATGTTTCGTGCATGGCGGCGTGGCCGATCATCTCTATCACCAGGGGGACATGAGTGAGGTGAAGGAGGCGATCGACAGGCTCCACGACGCCGGCCTTCCGGCGGGTATGGCCGGCCACCAGCCGGTCGTCTTCGAGTGGGCCGAGGAGCACCTGAACTGTGACTTCTACATGTGCTCCTATTACAACCCGAGCTCGCGCGAGAAGAATCCCCTCCACGTCACTCAGGATGAGCGCTTCCATCCCGAGGACCGGGAGAAGATGGCGGCGTGCATCAAGAAGCTGTCGAAGCCGGTAATCCACTACAAGGTCCTCGCGGCAGGTCGCAACAACCCCAAGGACGCCCTGACCTTCGTCGCCAACACGATGCGCAAGACGGACGCGGTGTGCGTGGGCATCTTCACCAAGCACCGGACGAACGAGATTGCAGAGGACATCGCGTACCTGAAAGAGGGGCTGAAGGCGGTCGGGCAGGAGGGGTAGGGGGACGCAGCGCCCCATGACCTCCCGCGAACGCGCCCTCCTCGCCATCAACCACCAAGTTCCCGACCGAATTCCCGTCGATTTCTGGGCGACTGCGGGGTGTGTGCGAAAGATCGAATCCGAGCTTGGCATGTCCCATGACGCGTTCATGGACGCGCACGATGTGGACCTGCGCTACATCGCCGGACCGGAGTACATTGGCCCGCCGTTGGTCGGGGAGCGACCGGGCGAGTCAACGGACATCTGGGGTGTGTCTCGGACAGTCGTGGAGATCAAGCTCGCGGGCGGAGTGGAGCGGTACAACGAGGTCGTGCGCGCGCCGCTCGCAGATGCCGAGACGGTTGACGACGTTCTCGCCTACCAGCATTGGCCCTCGCCCGACTGGTTCGATTACAGCGTGATCGAAGGGCAATGCGACGCAGTGCTTCGCCGGGATCGCGCGGTCGCGTTCATGGGTGACCGGCTCAACCGCGTGTCGCAGCTCAAGCCGGCCTTGTATCTGCGCGGCGATGAGCGGCTGATGATCGACATGGCGACCGCCCCGGAACTGGCGCGAGCCATCATCGGCAAGGTCCGGGCGTTCTGCCTCGGCTATCTCGAACGCATTTTCGACGCCGCGAAGGGGAAGATCGACATCCTCGTATCGGGCGATGATTTCGGCATCCAGCAGGGCCTGTTGATCTCTGCCGCGATGTGGGACCAGTTCATCAGGGACGGTTTCGCCGCCTACACAGGCCTCATCAAGAGCCGCGGCGTGAAGACCATGCACCATAGCTGCGGCTCCATCGCCCCACTGATCCCGCGGCTGATCGAGTGCGGCCTGGACGTGCTCCAGTCGCTGCAGCCGGAAGCGCGGGGGATGGACATTGCCGATCTCAAATCGGCGTTCGGCTCGCGGCTTGCCTTCCAGGGCGGGGTTTCCATCCAGAGGACGATGCCGTTCGGCGCCCCCAAAGAGATTCGCGCGGAAGTGAAGAACCTGGCTGAAGTCGCAGGGAAGGGCGGCGGCTACATTTTCGGCACCGCCCACAATCTTCAGGCCGACGTGCCGGTGGAGAACGTGCAGGCGCTGATGGGGGCGTACAGCGAATACGGTCGGTACGCCTGACTGACTGAACGGCGCTCGATCATTGCATCTGCAGAGGAGACCCATGGACTTCGCGAATCCGTTCACCGCGCCGGGCAACTGGTACAAGGGCAATCTGCACACTCATACCACCGTCTCGGATGGCAGCTATACGCCGGAGAAGGCGGTGCGAGAGTACCACGACGCGGGCTATCATTTCCTCGCGCTAACCGATCACTCCAAGGTTGCCGTCACCGAGAACCCGTGGCCCGACGAGTTCCTGCTGCTGCTCGGAACGGAGTTCGACGGCGACACCAGCGATGTCGGCGAGAGCTATCACATCCTCGGCTTCGGCCTGACCAGGCCCGGCGAGCCACTGCAGGAGATGACCGTCCCGCGTGCGCTCGCCTGGATCGCAGAACGCGGCGGCGAGGCCGTGTTCGCGCACCCCTACTGGTCGGGCCTCGTCATCTCCGATCTCCTGAAATGGCAGCATGCCGCCCTCGGGATCGAGGTATTCAACACCACCTGCCATGCGTCGATCGGCAAGGGCTGCTCAGCGGTGCATTGGGACGATCTACTGGGCCGGGGGAAGCGGGTGTGGGGCTTCGCGGTCGACGATTGCCACGGCCGCCGCGATTGCACCACCGCGTGGGTGATGGCAAGAGCCCCATCGCTGACCCGAGACGCCATCATGAACTCGCTGAGGGCCGGACTCTTCTACTCATCCTATGGCCCGTCGATCGAGGATGTCAGCATCGACGGCGACATGGTGAGTGTGAAGACCTCGCCCGTCGTCGAGATCAACTTCATCGCGCAGCGATGGTCGGGCGGCCACTTCCTCGCGCCTGCGGGCGAGCAATTCACGGAGGCGAGCTACAAGCTCCGCGGGCACGAAATGTACATACGAGTCGAGTGCCGGGACGCGCAGGGGCGGTGGGCCTGGGCGAATCCGATCTACAGCACGTTCTAATGACTTTCGCCCAAAGAAGTGAGGGCGAAAGTCATCAAAGGACCAGCAAATGCCTGAAAGAAGACGTTCGCCCGATGTTACTTCATTGGGCGAACGTCCGTAGGTCCAAGGGGCATCCGCATGGGTCACGGCCTCGGGCACAGGGAACGCGTGCTGCGCGCGATCGAGCATCAGGACCTCGACCGCGTGCCCTGCTGCTTCAGGGCGGAAGCAGACGTCGAAGCGCGGCTGGTGCGGGAACTGGGCCTGAGCAGCCGCCTCGACATCACCCGCTTCTTCGATGCCGATACCGTGGATCTGAACGCCTACCTCGAGCCGCCCGATCTCGCGCGCGTCGAGACCGTTGAGGACGTGGATCGTCTCTCCTGGCCCGATCGCGGCTCAGTGGACGTCGGCACGTATGTCGCTGATGTGCGCGAGCTCCGCGGTACGGGACTTGCCGTCCTCGCCGGGGCGTGGGCATCGATTTTCACCGGACCGCGGCGGACGATGGGTGAAGCGAGATACC
>JBEKKD010000278.1:0-6122 GCA_050010895.1 Armatimonadota bacterium | reverse complement strand
AGCATGCGTGGGCTGGAGATGCGCGCGCCGGCCTCCAGGTCCACGCGGTCCACCATGTGCTCGGGCTTCACGTCACAGGCGCCGATGAACGCGACCGCGGCGTCGCCCGCCATGCCGGTGACTTCGGCCACCCAGCCGGAGCGAAGCTGCGCGCCGGTGTATTCGACCTCGCGGCCGAGGAACTGGTGGGTCACCACTCCACCCCCGCCGATTCGAGGCGCAGGACCCGGTGGTTGAGCGTGTCGGAGACGTAGACGCTGCCGGCCGCGTCAACCGCGACTCCGCGGGGCGCGTTGAGAGCGGTTTCCGGCGTCGGCGTCTCGGGGAAGCAGCACACCGCCTCACCATCGACGGTGAACTTCTGCACGCGATCGTTGCCCGCGTCCGCCACCCACAGCCCGCCGTCAGGATCGATGGCGAGGCCGCACGGTTCGGCCAGTCCGCCGAATTCCGGGCCGGGCCGGCCGATGATCGCGTCCAGCTTGCCCTGCGCGTTGAGCCGGATCACGCGATGGTTCATGGTGTCGGCGATGTGAATGCGCCCTTCGAGATCGACCGCCACTCCCTGCGGCCGAGACAATGCCACCTCTTTCGCCGGACTGACGTAGTCCATATACCAGATGCCGGTGGCGGTATAGGACGTGATGCGGTCGTTATCGGTGTCGGCGATGTAGATGTGGTGATAGCAATCGAGGCAGATCGCCGTCGGCGATGCGAAGCGCGCCTGACTGGCCGACGGCCCCCCGAGCCAGTACACGAACTGGCCGCTCGGGCCGAACTTCTGGACGCGGTTCGCGCCCTGCTCGCACACGTAGATGAATCGCGCCCCATCCACCGCGACCCCCTGCGGGTGCAGCAGCACGTCGGGGCCGCCGAGGCCGTAGACGTCGCCCTCCGGGGTGATCTTCTGAATGCGGTTGTTCGACGAGTCGGCGACGTAGAGGCAATTGTCGGGATCGATGGCGATGCCGGCGGGACCGCTGAACTCTCCCAGTTGCGACCCGAATGAGCCAATGGTCTCGGCCAGCCGGAACGACACCCGCGGCGCCGCCGCCGGCTCCGCGGCTGCGGCGACGGCCGGACGGCGGAGCTTCCCCCCAAGCTCGAGGAATTGGAAGCGGGATTCAGACACGGAGGAGGTATTCGGCGCGAACAGGAGGGTTCCCGCCTGGAACGTTGTGGCCGGCTTGCAGGCGAAACCGCGGCCGACGAGAAATACCGCGCCATCTTGTCTTGGCAGGGGATCACGGAAATGCACGAGGGGAACGCAGCGGTCGAAGCGCAGGGGCAGTTGACATAGCAGGACCACGCGCGGTGGAACCTGTGGCACCGCTTTCAGGGGCTCTATGCTCGCATGATGTTGGCGGTCAGCGTGCCCCTTTGTCTATTGCTCCTTCTGATCGCCTTTGGCGCACCAAACAAGGGTGAACGACTCGTTCCTCTCTTCCGCCTCACCGCCCCCACACCCCCGGCTTGACCCAGTCGGTCGAGGCGTCGGGGGTTTCTCCGCTGCCGCCGTCGAGTTCCACGTCGGCCAGCCCGAACCGTGACGCCGGCCGGGCCCGGCCCTTCGCCCAGTGGCGCACCATGTCAATATCCTCACGCATGGTGACTGAAAGCGGCACAGTCTGCCTGATCGCCTCGAGAATGTCGGCGGTGGTGACGTCGCGGTCCTGCTCGAAGGCGGTCAGCAGGCCGGAGATGACCGCCTGCTCGATCTCGGCGCCGGAAAAACCGTCGCTGGCCTTGGCGAGCGCGTCGAGATCGAAGGTCGATGCGTCGCGCTTGCGCTTCGCCAGGTGAATGCCGAAGGTCTCGCGCCGCTCAGACTCGGAGGGGAGATCGACGAAGAAGATCTCGTCGAAGCGGCCCTTGCGCAGCAGCTCCGGCGGAAGCTGGCTGATATCGTTCGCGGTCGCCACCACGAACACGGGCTTCGTCTTTTCCTGCATCCACGTATTCAGGGTGGCGAAGACGCGCGCAGTCACGCCCGCGTCGGCGAGGCCGGACGACTGCACTCCCGCCAGGCCCTTCTCGATCTCGTCCAGCCAAAGCACGCATGGCGAGACCGTCTCGGCCATCTGGATGGCGCGGCGGATGTTCTCTTCCGATGAGCCCACCAGGCCGGCGAAGATGCGGCCCACGTCGAGCCGCAGCAGCGGCAGCCGCCACAGGTGCGCGACCGCTTTCGCGGTGAGGCTCTTGCCGCAGCCCTGCACGCCAAGCAGCAGCACGCCCCGCGGCGCGGGCAGGCCGAAGCGCTGCGCTTTCTCGGTGAAGGCGAGAGCGCGGTTCTTCAGCCACGCCTTCAGCACGTCGAGGCCGCCGATGTCCTCGACCTGGTCCTGGGATTCAAAGTACTCCAACACCCCCGATTTGCGGATGAGCTGCTGCTTCTCCGCGACGATGAGATCGACGTCGAAGCAGCCCTTTTCCACCAAGCAGCGGGCGAAGACGTTCTCGGCCTCGGAGAGGGTGAGCCCGAGCGCGGCCTTGAGGATGCGCTCCCTCTGCTCGCCGGTCAGTTCGACATTCACGCCGGGTTGACCGCGCACGGAGTCCGCCGCGCGAGTGAGCAGCCCGTCGAGATCGCGCAGGCCCGGCAGCGGGTAATCGAAGACGGTGATCTCCTTCTGCAGCTCGTCCGGCAACTGGAGCACGGGCGAAAGCAGGATGACCGTGGTGTACGCGGTGTGGAGCGCGTCGGCGAGATCGCGCAGCCTGCGGATCACCGCGCTCGCGTGCGGGTAGTTGGGCGAGAGGAAGACGTGAAAGTCCTTCAGCACATAGACCGCGGCCTCGCCATTGGTGCGCACGGAATCGAGCACCGCCAGTGGGTCACGCGCCCGCGCGTCGGCCGAGCCGGGAGTGATCTGCTTGGTGACGGAGCGCAGGCCCGTGGTCTCGGACCAGGTATAGAACTGCTTCTCCTGGCCCATGACGACTTCCTGAAGCGCGGCCAGCACCCTGCGCTCCTCCCACGAAACGACGTAGAGCAGGGAGTAGCGCGCACGAATGAGGACATCGATCTCGTGCATCTGCTGGTCCACGAAGGTACTATACCGGCCGCGGCGGCGCCGCGCAAGATGATGGGCGACGGGGCGCCCATCCGACCCCTCCGGCGAAACGGCAGGCATTCCGTGATGCGGGATGCGTCGGCAGCGGAATCTCCCTCCTCGCCCGTCCCGCGGCTCACCGCTTCGTTGCCCCTCACCGAGGGGTCGTGTATACTCCACCCGTGCTGAAGCTGCTGATCTGTGGTCTGCTCGAGAGGGCGCTGTTGGAGGAGAGGGCGCCCGATCGACTGGGGGCGGCGCGGCTGACGGGCTGCGCGGTGCTCGCGCATCCGGAAGTGCTCACCGTCTCCGATCACAGCCCGGTGTGGGCACAGTTTGAGGTGTGAGGGACCGCAGGCAGACGCATACGTCGGGAGCAGGCAGTCAGCAACAGAAATCGGATCGGGAGATAGCAGCAATGACTCTGCAATCAGGTCAGATGGGTGGGCCGGTGTTGACGGTCGGGTCGGTTGCGCTGGACAGCGTGCGCACGCCGTTCGGCGAGGTGGAGGAGGAACTTGGCGGGGCGGCCTGCTATGCTTCCGTCTCCGCGAGCTTCTTCACTCCGGCGCGGATGGTGGCGGTGATCGGGGAGGATTTCCCCGACGAATACATCGCCAAGATCGGGGCGCGGGGCGTCGATCTCGCCGGGCTGCAGCGCGTCCCGGGCAAGACCTTCCGCTGGTGGGGATACTACGAGTACGACCTGAACCAGGCGCACACCGTCAAGACTGAGCTGAACGTATTCGAGGGGTTCCGGCCCACTCTGCCCGAGGATTACCGCACCGCGCCCTATGTCTTCCTCGCCAACATCGACCCGGTGCTCCAGCTCTCCGTGCTCGACCAGGTCCGGCGGCCGAAGCTGGTGGCGTGCGACACGATGAACTATTGGATCGAGAACGCGCGGGGTAAGGTGCTGGAGGTGCTGGCGCGCTGCGATATCGCGCTGATGAATGAAGCGGAAGCGCGAGAGCTGGTCGGCATGCCGAACCTCATCAGTTGCGCGCGCCGGATCCTGAACTACGGCCCGGGCGTGGTCATCATCAAGAAGGGCGAGCACGGCTCGATGATGCTGACCCAGGACTCGTACTTCACCGCGCCCGGATATCCGCTGGAGGAGGTGAAGGACCCCACCGGCGCGGGAGACACCTTCGCCGGCGGCCTTATGGGCTATCTCGCGCGGTGCGGGGAGACCGACGACGGCGCGGTGCGGCGGGCGATCGTCTGCGGCACGGTGATGGCCTCGTTCGCAGTGGAGGACTTCTCCCTCGACCGGCTCTTCCGACTGACGCACGAGGAGATCGCCGAGCGCTACCACGATATCGTGGCGATGACGCGGGTGGAGGCGATGTGAGGGCTTCTGCTTGAACCGACACAGTTGCGGCTCGACCCCGAAACTTTCCGCCACGATATCTCGTACCTAACAGCAGAGACTCTCTGGCCGGAGGCGTGCGATGCGGGCTGGACTGATCATCTCCGTGCTGGTCGTGATGGGGCTGGCCTATCTGGTCTCCTACGCCTGGCATCGGACTGCCCAGGCCACCAAAGAGATGGCACAGGACCTGATCGTGAACAATGGAAGCAGCGGCACTGAAACGAGTCGGGCGACCGAGACGTTCGATGTCGGCGGGAAGAAGCGTCTCGCCATCGCCAATGACTTCGGATCGGTAGAGGTGACGCCGGGCGGGCCTGCGGTCTCGGCGGAGCGGATTGTCTTCGCGGGTCAGGACGACGAGGCCCGCGCGCGTGCCGCGCGCTTCAAGGTCGAGTCGAACCCCGACGGCGCGGACGGCGTAGCGCTTCGCGTCGTGGGTGAGAAAGGCCCGCGACGAGTGCGAGTGAAGCTGATCGTGCAGGCGCCGCCGGAGCTCGATCTGAAGGTCGATGTCTCCTTCGGCGACGTGTCGGTGACCGGATGGAAGGCGCGCGTCGACGCGGCCGCCGGGTCGGGAAATGCGACGCTGAAGAGCGTTGCCGGCGCGGCAACGGCGAAGTCCGGCTCAGGCAATGTCACCGCCGAGAACATGCACGGAGGCATTGCCGCGGAAAGCGGCAGCGGAAACGTCGATCTATCGCTGGTCCGCGGCCGCGCCTATGCTCATACTGGAAGCGGCGATGTCAACCTTGCCGATATCGACGGAAGCGATATCACCGCCGAATCTGAGCACGGCAGCGTCTCGCTCGATGACGCCGGCGGGGCGAACATACGAGCGCGAACGCACAGCGGCGACGTTCGCGTCTCAGTCAAGAAGCCCTTCTCGGGTACGATGGAGATTCACACCGGCAGCGGGGACGCGAGCCTGGCGCTTCCGCCCGGTTCCGACTGCCGCATCGAGGCGCGGACCGGCTCGGGCAGTGTCAACAACGAACTTACAATGAAAGTCGAGAGCTCGTCCGAGCGCGCAGTGACCGGATACCTCGGCAAGGGCGCTGGATCGGTCCAGATCACCACCGGCAGCGGAGATGTCAGCCTGGAGGCGGCCGGGAAGGGGTAGGGATGCACCCCATGTCTGCACCGCAGAGACGCCGAGAGCACACAGCCAAGAGAGGAGGCGGGCATGCCGCGCATGCCCGCCTCTCACTGTGGCAGGGGCAAGCCCCTGCCCAACAGCCTGCTCACGTGTCCGAGAAGTTACGCCAACCCCCTCAGCCTCGATAGCGCCTCCGCCAGATCGCGGGCGCGGGCGGCCTCCGCGAAGCCGAGGTAGAAGATGGTCTCGCGGGTCTCTCCGGCCTCATGCTGTCCAGACCGGCTGCCTCGGATGGAGTAGCCCTCGATGCCGAAGATGCGGCCGTTGGTGCCCTGTTTGTGCTCGGCCCGATAGCACGTGATGAAGGCTGTCTGCCCAGCCTTCGGGTTTTCGGCCATCACCCAGGTTCCGGACGCGACGTGGCCATCGAAGTCGCACCGTATGCGCGAGGCGCGGGAGTCATCGGCGGCGCTCAGGAGAGCGTCGAGGTGACTGCCGCCGAGCACCGGGAAGGCCTCGATCCAGCCATCGACCCAGCCGGAGGTCCCGGCGCGCCGTGTGGTGCGAACGGCCAGTGCAATCACGTTGCTGCCCG
>JBEKKD010000277.1:0-6140 GCA_050010895.1 Armatimonadota bacterium | reverse complement strand
GCCGCCCTCGCCAGTGAACATGGGGATCCCCGCTGCCGCGGCCCACTTGCTGCGGAGGAAGGCTACCGCGCCGTGGTCTGCTGTCGGCTGCCCGTCGTTGTACGGATGGTAGCCGAACAGGTTCACGCCGCTGTCGCGCCATCGCCACGGTTCCGGCCATTCGTGCGGAC
This sequence comes from Armatimonadota bacterium, assembly GCA_050010895.1. GTDB lineage: Bacteria > Armatimonadota > Hebobacteria > Hebobacterales > Hebobacteraceae > JBEKKD01. The sequence continues at coordinate 5,970 of JBEKKD010000277.1, read as the reverse complement.
CAGGGTTCCCGAGGATGGGCGTTTTCGGGTCAATCGACCGGATATGGTCGCTCATCTCCTTCACCCACTCCATCGGGGGGTAGACCATCTCGTTCTCGAGCTCGTAACAGAAGATTTCCTCGCGCGACAACAGGGAAGGGAGCAGGTCGTCCAGATAGTCCTTCTGACAGGCGATGACGCCGCGGTCCAGGTACTTCGCCGCGGCCTGTTCGAGCACGTTCTTCTTCACCAGGAAGCGGGCGCGATGTGGCGGCAAGTTCGCCAGTTCCTGCGTGGTGTAGTGAGGCAGCACCACCTTCTCCAGCACCTCGCGACTGACGTATGGTGGCTTCTCGTAGTCCTCGAACAGCACCACGTCGAATCTGATGCGCATCGGCCGCGCCAGGTCGAACAGGTGCAGCACGGCCTGCAACTGCACCGGGTCAGCTCGCCCCACGAGGTCCATGTTCCGAAGCATCAGCCGCAGACCCGTGATGCGGTGCTTCCTGCACAGCGCCAGGTAGGCCCGGACCTGCTTCTCCACCTCGGCCGACCACGGGTAGCCGTGCGGGTAGGGCACATCCCCACAGGGAAAGAGGTCCAGCGCCCGGCCGATCGTCCCGTCCTTCGTCGGCAGCCCTGGCCAATTGGCGTAGAAGCCGCCCAGCGGCAGATATAGCTTGCCGTCAGGCTCTACCAGATATCCGGTGGGCGCCAGACTCACACCACTCTTCTTGAGCGCCATGGTCACCATCTCCAGCTTGCCACTGCGGCCCTCCTCGTCCTTAAGGACCAGCACGTGCCGGCTCAGCGGCGCAGTGCCTCCCGCGACCAGCAGCAGCGCGAGAGGCGCGGCCGACAGGCGCCGTGCCAGCAGCAGGACCCATCGCCACGCGCCTGTGGTACCCGCTGGGGCAGGTCTCGTTGGTTGATTCGGGCCTTCCGTCCGGACCTCGTGAAGTGCTGCGCTACCCATTCCGGTTACTATCATCGCTGCATAGTGCGTCCTTGCCAAAGCCCCATCCGGCTTCGGCATACTCATGTGGCCGCTCTCGTGGTATTCTCGGCGCTGCCTGATGCTCCCTCGTGCGGAAGGCCGGACGTTCCCGGTGTGTGGTCCAGGGGAGGTTTCGAGTCGGCGGGGGGTCAGCTGGCGACGTACAGCTGCTCTTCAACCAGAGCAGGGGGACAAAGAGCTGGCAGAGATCCTCGCGAAGATCGCTAAGGCTGCATAGCTATTTCTGTTACTGAACACTAGTCTACGCGAGTGAGCCCTAGCGAGAACCGTCCTTGAGCAGCACGATGCCGTCCATTGGCGCCAGGGTGACCGTCATCGCTGGGCTGCCATCGTTGTAGCGGCTGGCGGAGTAGATATGCAGCGCATCCGCCAGACACGGCCGCCCGTCGTCCGCCCGAACCCGCACCCGCGGGTGGTCTCCTGGCTGCAGAGCGATCTTGTCTGCGACGGTGTGCCATTCGTCCCCGCCAGTGGTTTGGTCGAGACGTGCCTGGTGCACCACCTTTCCGCCGGCCACGACCTCGAACACAGCGCTGCGGCTCCAGTCGCCGGCGGTTGGAGCCGCAGGCCACCAGGCTTGGATGGTGTAGAGGTCGCTGGCCGGCAGGCCCAAGTTCCAACTCGCCTCCGCGCCGCGCGCCAGCAGGCGGCAGTCCTTGCCCCAGTTGTGGTAGTACGGCCCGGCGGCCTTCCACATTCCCGAGTCAAGCGTCACCACCTGACTCTCGCCGCCGGTTGTGAAGCCGGCATCGACGTTGTCAAGGATGTACTGGTAGCGCGGCGCCTGCGCCCCCTGCAACCGCCGGTACCCCGGGCCGACGCTGATGGTCTGCGGTTCGCGGCTGCCGTTGAGGAGTACCGTGCCATGGCTGAAGTCTCGCCGATAGAGGGGCGGTGGGGCCTCCGTCAGGCTCACGTCGTCGAGCCAGACGCTGCCGGCACTCGCCCCGAGCAGGAACTGGATCCGCGCATCGCGGGCGGCAACGGGGGCCTCGAACGTCACGCGGTACTGCCGCCAGTCGGCAGTGATCGAGATGGTGCGGCCGAGGCCGTAGCTGTCCCACGGCGGTGCGCCCTTGCTCGCACTCAGAGTGATGAGGCGCGGAGCGTCGGCCTTCGCCCAGAACGTCAGGGCGTAGCTGGTATGCGCGGTCAGCGCGCGGTTGGGCTGAGAGAAGTCGATCTGCCAGTCCGCCTGTCTCCCCGCATTCGCGATCATGATCCTGGCTGACGCGCCGCCCCTCTGCGCCTGCGCCGGGTCTCGCTTCACGGTGGCCGCGCAGCCGGCGCTTGCGTCCGCCCAGAGCGACCAGTCCCTCGCGAGAGGTCGCTCGAAGCCTCCGTTGGTGACCAAATCGTGCGATTGGCCCCGCACTTCACCAACGCAGCGCGCCTCGCCTAGCGGCTCGCCGAGGTCGTAGTCGAGCTCGTCGTACCACCACGCATTACCGTGCCCCGTGTCCCCAGCCTCTTGGGCGAAGTAGCCGTCGCCCATCAGTGTGAAGGCCAGCCCGAACCGCATGTACGGGTAGTAGGTGCGACCGAATTCGAGCGTGGAGGCGGGGATTGTCTTGTAGGCGTCGAAGCCATACCCGTAGCCGATCTGCGCCGGGATCGCGGACTCCACCGACGTGATCGTGGGCTGGAGGCTTCGCTCGCACCAGTCATGGTACTGGCTCCAGAAGTCGCTGAAGCTCATGCGCCCTTCGATCACATCGACTGAGGAGAAGCCGATGCTCATGCCGTTGAACACCCCTGCCACCCCGGGCTCATCCGGCGATCCGAGCGAATGGGCCGACGTGAAGGCGTGCGGCATGAGCTCGTGCCAGGTACGCATCTCCAGCAGGACCCCGGCCCGCCAGGCGGCGTCGAGCTTCGCCGGGTCGTCAGCCTTGCCATCGCCGTCAGCATCAATCGCCACCGGGTTGCCGTAGATGTCCGTGCGCTGCCAGGATTGCGACAGCATCACATTGTCGAAGAAGCAGCCGTCGAACATCAGATTGTTCTCGAGCATGATCTTGCGGGCGTACTCCGCTTGATAGCGCGCCACCTCCGGCCGAGTGAGGTTCAGCCTGTACGACCCGGGCCAGACCTCGATCTTCCTCCCGTTGACATCGCGCAGGAAGAAGTCGTCCGGCACGTCGTTGTTCTCGACCGCGTTGATGTCGCACAGTATCAGGACCCCGGGACTCAGCCGCCGCAACGTGGCGATCTGCCTGCCGTCGAACGATGCCCCCAGCCACAGGTCGATCTTCGCGGCCTCCTCCAGCGTGTGGCCCTCTCCGACCCACGCCCAGCTCCCCCACAGGTTGAAGACCCGGGGGAAGTGGCTGCGGGGCGAGGGCAGACAGCGGTAGATCAGGTGCATAGGCTCGCGACTGCTGGCGCTCGTGCTCAGATAGACGTGGTTGAGCGTTGCGGGGTCGGGGCTGATAGGGATCTCCAGCGTTCGCACCCGTCCGCCACCAGGTGACAGCGGCGTCATCCGCGCGTAGGGGAGTTGCTCGCCTATCGAGTATCGGCAGTTGGCTCCAGTCGGCGTCGTCACGGTCAGGGATAGCGCGCGCGTCCCCGCGGGCAGCAGCATGCTATCTGGCGTCACCACGATCCCTAGCGACTCGGCCGTCGCCGCAGTTGCGAGCACCAGCAGCAGAAGGCAGATGGCTACGGCAGCATGCATCTCAGTCGCCTCCAGGTCATCGGGCTTCGCGTACCATTCCCGCCTTGCGTCCCCGGACCCTTGGCCGGAGCGGCTGAAGCCGACGATGCTGAAGCCCCGGCGAGGCATGCGGCCGCGCAGGTCAGGCAAGCCACGGTCGTTTGCTTCTCTGCAGCCATCGCCGTCCTCCTCTCGGGTGCCGAATTCCAGCATGTGGTCGGCCTCAACGTTACCTATCAGGATCAGCCGGACCGGGTACCCTATGGTAGAATGTCCAGGACTCCCAGGCAAGTGTCAGGGGGCTGTCAGAGGTGTCTCATCCCCATTTGACAGTCACAGGCAATCTGGGGTGGGTCAGTTCTGGCCGCCGATGGTGGGTCAGGTTTCGATGCCGACTGACAACACCGACGAGTATTTGCGGAGTACACACTCTGCAGTAGCGCCTCTACTCCCCGATGACCTCGTACCCGCCGATTCCCCTGCCTGAGAAAGTCACGCCCGTGGCGGTTACATCGTCTGCGCGTACGATCAGCGCGCCGGAGGTGATGACGAAGGGTCGGGTCGCGAAGGCCGGGGAGAAAGCGACGCTCTCGCCCGCCGCGCGCCCGGTTAGCCGGCGCTCCGCGCGTCGATTCGCCCGCGAGTCATAGGCGAATACGCCCAGCACCGCGACCGACCCACCGACGGCCTCAAGACGCACTTGATGCCAGCCGTAACCGAGCCCAAGGATCCCTTTTCGGTTCTCCATGTACTCTTCGCCACCCTCGATCGGTCGGAACGGCACATTCGTTGGCTGCACCAGCCTTTCGTTGCCGTCCACCAGCACTCGCAACCTCCCGCCCTTCGGTGCATCCACATAAGCGACGGAGAGGTCGCTGGCGACAACGTCGGTCTCGATGTGCGCGCCGGCCTTCAGTACGGCTTGCCGCGCGCCATAGGGCGCGCCCCAGGTCGACTTGAAAGTTTTGGCCGTTACCTCCCCCAGGTCCCAAAGCGGACTGTCGACCCCCAGGTAGCGACGTTCGGGACAGACCTTCGCATCCATCGCGGTGAGCTTCGCGCCCTTCCCCTCCAGCTCCAGAACGTGCCGGTCGCCCAGCCGCAGCCGGCCATGTCGGAAGAAGGAGTTGCGGACATCGCGCGCAGGGGAGTTGCCGCGGGACTCCTGCTTGACGCCATCCACATAGGGAACTGCGTTTTCCTCCGCCGAGTCTGCCCAGCAGTTGAACGCGGTATCGTCCAGCAGGAACTTGCTCCCCCCCTTCAGCCGAGCACTGCCTTCCGCGTAGGTGACCATGTCCCCCTCCCACCCGTAGGTCGTGGGGAGGAGACGCTCCGGCTGTTGGAGCTGCGCCTGCCCAGGTAGGATGGGATCCCAGCACTCGAAGGCCTTCTCCAGTTGCTTGTACCAAAGGTAGTGCACGGCCTGCTGGGGGTGGCCGTCCTCGGGGACGAGGGCGTAGGGGCTGCACCACCGAGTGACGTCGTCACCGACCTTTCTGTAGTCGATGAATGGGATCTGGTAGCGTAAGGAGAGTGCCATCAGGTCGCCCACATTCGGTGTGTAGCCGCCGCGGTTCTGGAACTGGCAGAACAGGAATTCGGTCTCGGGGTAGTGGCGCTGTATCCAACGGATGGCACCCTCGAACACGGCTGCCTCATCCGGAGTGTCCGTCTTCTCGTTCGCCCCGCTGCCGAAGATCACCAGATCCGGCCGCGGCCCCTCGGCCCGTGCGAACAGCTCAGGGTACAGCTCCTGCCAGCCCTTCCCCTCTGGGTGTCCATTGGTCCACGGGCCGGGGGGAATGGCGAGCGAACAGTACTCAGCTAGGCCTGAATGCGATTCCCCGATGCAGGAGCCGCCGCAGGCCATGATGTTGACGAGAATTCTGCTCGCCGGCAAGTCGAACTTTCGCATCAACTCAAGGCGGAGCTGCGTGGCGTACTCGAAGTAGGTCTTCCAGAGCCCGATGTACCCGGCGAGGTCGGGCCGATGGACACGATCGGGGTCGAATGCGCCCCCTGCCAGCGGTTGCTTGAACGTGGGCGAGCCCGGGTCCTCATCGAAGAAGTACATCGGCGGGTTAGCGTCCCCAGTGTCGATGCTTGACCCCATGACGATCACGTGGATGGGCTCGCCCTTCCACAGTTTCTGCATGGTCCTGGGCAGGAAGCGGTAGTACGGGGTCATCGAGCGAGAGGAGGGCAGGTGCGGCAGGGCCTTCGGCCCGGTGGTGAGGCAGGGCGCGTACACCCAGGCATCGTCTTTCCCCGTGTTCGTGAAGTCGATCTGCAGCGCGATCGTGTTGACATC
>JBEKKD010000276.1:0-6150 GCA_050010895.1 Armatimonadota bacterium | reverse complement strand
CGCGATCATTCCAGCGAGGGCCCACTCAATGCGTAGGTCAAAAGAGCGCCCCAAAGCGTGAAGGACGGCAGCTTCGCCCTGTTAGCGATGTTTTCTGCGCTCGGTGCATCTGGCTTCCCGCATGAGGGCGCCGTCGCATCATCGGAATTGCCCGCGGATGGCCGCCAGCGCCTCCCCAGTACGCCGAACCAGGCTGAGTACCGGATAGAGCCATCGTAGGTACGCCGGCAGAGCGATCCGCTGATAATCGCTCACCGTTGGGGTGAACATGATACTCACGAGCGCCAAGACAGCGCGGGTTCGCCCTTTCTCTACCGTGAACAACCTGAAGATCAGCACAAAGAGCTGGAATTCCCCCCATTCCGAGGAACGGCTGTAGTATGCCTGCAATGAAGAAGCAATCCATCTTGCGACCAGATCACGGGAACACGCGTGTATGATCTCCTGTGAGAGCGCGAGACCGAGAAGAGCATGGCAGAGGCGCATGCCGACCAACATGGGGCGATAGAGCCCCTGCTCGCGCGCTCTAGCGAGTAGCGCCTCCCACTGCTGCGGGCCTACCGCCAGCAATGCAGCGGCAAAGTCGACCACGTAGCTGAGTTCTTTCCAGCCGTGGTACATGCCGTGATGGCACACGTGCATCGCGACATCGTAGTCGCCGAGCGTAGAGAGTGGCTGCCCATTCACTACTACTCTCCGGCTTCGCTGAAACAGGCCGATCGGACCCAGGGCGCGAGGGAGCTCGCGGGTGGTTATGCGCCAATGCATCTCAAGACAGTAGCGCCGATGCGGGAAGACGAAATGACGCTCGCGTTCCACGGCAAATGCGCGGTCGGTCGTCTGAGAGGCCGGGAAGATCTTGCTGATAACTGGAGTGAACCCCAATGCGGTCAGCGTAGCTTCGGCGCGGGGATAGTCACTGAGCTGCACCAGGATATCCAAGTCCTCGAAACACCGCAAAGCAGGATCGCCGTAGACAAGCGTGGCGAGCATCGGACCTTTCAGACACAATACGGAGATCCCTTCGTCTTCCAGGGCGCGGACGACTCTCACTAGATCGGCAGTCATCTGAAACGTGTGCAGCTCGTTCGCTTTCCGGAAAGCGGCCATCTCCTGCATCGCTCCGGGCGGAACTAGGCCGGGAGCGATCGCCCTAAGTCGCTCATAGACGAGGGGGAGAACCCGGTGGAATCTCGCCAGGCGCTGCATGCGCTGCCAATCCAGGAGCCTCCTCGCGGCGGTCCTGATGGCAAGGTCCCGGTCTGAGTCCACGCGCAGTGTGGCCTGGACCACCTGGAATTCCGCGCTGCCGATCATCCTAACCTGACTACTCACCAAGTACGAGCACCCCTGTGATCCAGATCGGGACCGCGCACGTCGGACGAAGCTCCCAGATCAGATTCTGAGCACTGAGCGCGATTTCGGCGCACCAAGGTAGCCTGGAGTATCTTCAGACTCTCCTAGTACAACGGCTCTGACGGGCTTCGCGTCTCACGGCGACGTCTGGGTCTGGCTGCGGATGTGCTTGGCCCGCCCCGGCACCTCGCCGGCATAGAAGCCATTTCAAGAGCGCTCCCAGCGTGATGACGCAGACGAGCACGACAAAGGCTCGATAGGTGGTGACAAGTCGGTCGTGACCAACCAGGATTCTCCGGTAGTTCCGCAGCCAGGCGTTGGTGCGCTCGATGATCCAGCGCTGAGCAGAGCGCACCGGATCATACCGCGGGAGTCGCCGTGGGCGGAAGCGGGCCGAGCGACGGATGGGCGGAAGGTGTGGCCGATGCCTCGGCGACGCAGGTAGTGCCAGAAGCGTCGGCTGGTGTAGCCCTTGTCGGCAACCAGGTACCGGGGCCGAGTGCGGACCTGCCCGGCTGGGGTGCGCGCTTTCACGGTCTCCAGCGCGGTCTCGGCCAGGTACACGTCGGCCTTCTGGGCACTGTTCAGATGCGGGCCCACGCGCAATCCAGCGCCCCCTGTGACCAGCATGAGCTCGGTGCCCTCACCCCGGCGGGTCGATCCCACGCCAGCGCTCGCTTTCTGGCGGACATGAAAGCCCCATCGAGAAAGGCTTGCGCCCAGTCCAGTTTCTGTTCTGTTTCCAGAACCGAGATGATCGCCCGCCATAGGGTCTCCCAGGCGCCTGACTCCTCCAACTCCTTCGGCCGTCTCCAGCAGGGGGTTGGGGAACCGTATCCGCCGAGGGAGATCTTGCCAGCGCGCTCCAGTGCACAGAACCGACAATGTTCGCTCCAGGATCTTGCGGTCGTCTGCCCGCGTTCGGGCTGTGCGCTTCGTGAAGGCAGCTGTGCTACAATGAACTGCTATTGTGCATCGCTGAGTTCCTGGCGCATGCGGGAACGGTCCTTGAACGCTCAAGAGACTCCTCCTTGGGTTTCGAAACTGCTTCCAGCTACTAGCACCCGCAGAATGCAAGCGAGAGACCCTGCACCGTAGGCGCCATGCAGCGTCAGGAAGAGCGCTGGCTTCAGGGCCACTACACCAAGTGATCTGGACCCCCGCAGAGAAGCTGTGCACCCGAGGAGCAGGTAGACTGACAACACCGCGCCGAGCGGGTAGAGCAGAGGCCGCCATAGAAGGGCGCCTGTGCCGGTAGTAAGTAGGAATGCTACGAACGCTAAAGGCACTAGGTGCCTGACCGACACTGCCTCGCGGTCCCTCACCAGTGTAAGGATGTTCCACCATCCGTTCTGCCACGCTTGGGTGAGGAAGCTACGCAGGCTGCTACGGGCGTAGTAGATAGTGCGGATGGATGGGTCCAAGTAGAACCGCCAGCCCACTCGTCGGACGCGCGCGTGCATCTCCAGATCCTGATTGCGCTTCATCTCCTCGTTGAACCCGCCCAGCTCGAGCAGCAGGCGGCGGCGGTAGAGGCCAAAGGCGACCGTGTCGACATATTGGGCCCTTCTTGATGTACGGAACCGGGAGTCGCCGACCCCGAAGGGTGAGCTTAGCACATCCGCGATGGCCTGTCCGAGGCGAGAGGTAGCGCGGGTCTCCATGCTCCCACCCACGCATGCAACGTCGGGCCTGTCGAGCAGAGCCTTGACGCTGCGTCGAAGGAAGTCAGGCGCAGCCGCAGCGTGCGCGTCGAGGCGGACAACGTACTCCGCTTCAGCAGCACGGACGCCGAGATTCCACCCCGCGGCGAGCGAGCGCTTCGGGTTCGAGAGGATGTGGACTCTCGGAAGCTTCCCGCACCGCTCGCGGACGGCCTCCAGAGTGCCATCATCCGACATGCCGTCGATGACGATTACCTCGTACCGATCCTTCGGATAGTCCTGGTTCAGCAGCGAATCAAGGCACTGGCCGATCATGTCGCGCTCATTCCGCACTACGATCATGGCAGAGGCAAAGGGCAGGTCGGGCGGGGCTTTCATGCTCAGACGGTCCCTTCTGTGAACGGGTTCGGAATGATGTAGGACTGCCTCGTCCCCTCGTACGCCGAGTCGAAGCAGATCAGCCGCCCGTCCCTGCTCCAACGCGGATGGAGATCGCACCGGGTGTCATTGTCATAGCGGAATGGCGCGAACACATGCGCGGCCTCCCGCATCTCGCTGGTTTCCACATTGATCACGATGACCCGAGCCATGCGTCGCCGGTCAGGATAGGTGTCGGTGACCACGTATCGCCTGTCTGGCGAGTAGGACGGGTGCCCGTCTGTCGTAAGCTCCCCGGGCCACATGGTATGCGCATCGCCAGTCCGATCGCGCAAGAGCAGATACCCATCTCCGATACCGCGCCTCCGCGCATAGGCGAGGATGTGGGCGTCATCCCGCCACCAGCAGTGCGAAGTCATATCGTCGTCGAGCAGGTTGAAGAGCCCCGAGCCATCCAGGTTGGCGGTGACCAACCGCGTATAACGAGAGAGCACGGCGCCGCGGCGCACCCACCGGTGGAGGAACATAAAGCGGCTTCCACTCGGGTTGATCATGATATGGTTGACTTTGTGCTCCGCGCCTGCCATCTCGGCTCGTGGCTCAAGGGCGAGTAGGTCAGCGTAGTCCAGGACCGGCACGACCTCGCCGGTATCGAGAGCTAGGCGCCAGATGCAAGGGCCTTCGGGGCATGGCTGGCCGGCGGTCGCATCCGGCAAGCTGCCGTACCCATACCCTGGGCGCATACGGTGCAGTCGAGCGAAGTCAAGTGTCAGCGCGCTGCGGCCATCGGTAGAGACCGCATACACTGGCATGGGCAGCACGCGCCGGCCACCTGACGCCAGGTCAAGGAGCACCGAGCGATAGGCTCCCCCAATCAGGTCGTTGAACGCGACGCGGCGGGAGAAGTCGGGGCCGAGCCACTGGAGCATGCAGCCCTGCTGGAGATTCCATGCCCTCGTCGATGCCAGCAAGCAAGCGCGACCGTCCACGATATCAACGACCCGTGCCTCGGCGACCTCGCCCGGGCGCGGGTGTCGGTCGGCGCGCGGCACCCGCAGTGTAAGGAAACGGCGGCCTGACGCGTCCCAAGGGGACTTGTCGTAATAGCCGCAGAGATGCTCTCCAGCTTCCTGCGTTGGCTTGGCCAAACCGGGGGTCCACGCCTGCTTCGGTGAGAGCAGCCAACAGGTGGTCTGGTAGGCGCGCTTAGTGGCCAGGCGTAGCCATGGCACGCGCCGCAACGCCTCGTTAAGGCGGCGCTCGATACCCTCAGTCATACCTTCACCAGTCCGACGCTATAGCGTTCCGGGATTCGACAGCGCATGACTGACACCGTGCTGGCCACCCCTACTGCCCCGACTGCACGTGCCAGAAGGTCGCAATCCGGGGAGTTCTCCATACTGCGTCCGGCATGGCCGGCATCGCCCTTGGCACGGAGCAGCGTCACGACCGTGGGCACAACCCGTGTCAGCATGTCGGTGCCCCTGACTCCTGCTCTCCGGCCCCGGGGCCCTGCGGCTCATGCGACACGGCAGCCTCGTTGGGCTGTGCAGTAGCGCCAGGCCGCGACGGTACGATGTCTGCGGCTGCCTTCCCTCTGTAGTACCCGCCAACCGTTGGCCTGCGGGTCAGGAAGCCAATCCAGAAGGCAGTGGAGAAGAATGTCATGGTGACTAGTGAGAAAGCGGCACGAGTCACTTGGTACCGTTTGTACACTAAGTGAGCCGCCGATAGCAACGTGAGCCCAGCGGCGCCGGCAATAATTGGCAACCAAGCCCGTGCAAGGAGGCCCCACGCGAGTAGCAAGATGCTCGGGTAGCCTACGATCGGGTGCACGAAGCATGGATAGTGATGGTGCCAAAGCAGGCGCCACACGTCGCTCCTGCGCGGAGCCTGCGCAGCGATCACGCCGGGCACGAGAGCTCTGCGCGAGATGAGGTGACGGCTGGCGAAGGTCCACAAAGAGCAGGACTTGGCATCCCAGTGCGTGGCCATCGGTCGGTCGATGCGCACTAAGTAGTGTCCCGCGGCAGCGAGCCGGAGGCAGAGCTCGAACTCCTCCCCACACGGCACCGTGGGGTCAAAATCCCCGGTCCGCCTCAGCACCTTCGTTCTGTAGACGAAGCACCCCCCTACGCCGTCCCTCACGATTTCGTCATCGCGCTTAGTGCCCCAGTAGTTTGGGGCACCGTCGGCCTCTGCGCTCCCGACCCCTCTCCACGCGAGCAGGCCCCCGACCCCGGCCGGTTCGGGATGTGTGTCCAGGTACCTAACGGCCTCGCCCAGCCACCCCTCATGCACCTCGCAGTCCCCGTCTACGAAGAACACGTAGCGGCTCGAACACCTCTCGAATCCGCAGTGGCGGCCTGCCGCGGCCGTGGGGGGACCATCTACCAGGTAAACCTCGATACAATGCTGCCTCGCGAGCTCGGGCGATCCGTCCACGGACTGGCCGTCGACGTAGATCACCCGAGGGGCAGCATGCCCTTCCATTTCCATTCTCTCCGCAGCCCTGCGGATCGACGCGAGGCATTTCCCAAGGAGGAGACCATCGTTCCGGCCGATCACCACGACTGTGAGCACTTCGTCAACCATGGCGGAACGCCACGCGAGCCTGAGGGCTCACTAGGCGGCGCGATGCCGCCGCGGAGCGTTGCCTGGCAGCGGTGAACGCCACCGCCCAGAAGGCTATCTGCCAGAGCATGTGAGAGGCGATCTCGTACTTGAAGAGGACGTCCTCCGTAATGCCGGT
>JBEKKD010000275.1:0-6161 GCA_050010895.1 Armatimonadota bacterium | reverse complement strand
AAACGACCTGCCATCGAAACTGCGAAAATGTGGACGAGGCAAAAGATTTCGATGGCAGAGCGTTTTGGAGCAGAGAATAGCTCTGGCATCGAAACGGTGCGCGCCACGCGGCACTGGTAGCAGAGCTATAACAGGCTTGTTACAGCTCTGCCGATATCAACAACTCGTGGACAAGGGTTAATATCAAACCAGTTCTCACCCTTCTCTGTAATAGTGTAACTGGTGGAGACCAGAAGCTCTTTGCATTGGGCAGGGGTTAGCTGAGGTTTGATGGATTTTAGCATGGCTACAAACCCTCCCAAGACGGGTGAGGTAGAGGATATTGAGAAGAAAGGTAAGTCGTTTCCACTCCCTATCACTTCCCCTTTGGCAACCTTTTCTAAGTAGGCTTCGTACCTGTTAACCATGATGGTGTTGTAATCATAATGATAGATATTGACATCAGGTTCTCTGGTGAAGTCACGATGGTCTCCACTGTCCTTGAAATACGGGCCACACCAATCGGGCCAGATGTTGTCTTGATGATCGTTATGAATGAAGGTGGTTGTTATCCCATGTGAGACGGCTTTGGCAATAGCATCTCCAACAAGCTGTCTATAGCTTAATGGCGCTTTGGCGCTCGAATAGGTGAGAACGTCAATGCCAGACTCTACGGCCCATTCAATGGACTGAATCAAATGAGGGCTTCTACGCTCTTCGAATTCCTCCCAGCTCATACCATCTTCAAGATGCGACCCGTTTATGGCGATGATGTCACATTCAGGCGCTATCTCCCTCAAGACGGTGGCCATCCATAGCCCATGACTTCTCTCTTCATGTAGCCCAGGTGGAAAACCTGCGATGTCCACACCATCGGTATACAACGACTTATTGTCATCCAAGGCGAAACCGTGATCTATAACCCCTACCTTAGCACCTTTGCCTCTGGCATGTTTGTGGGCTGCTTTGACATTATGAACGGTGAAGTAGGTGTCCCTGGAGTTAGCATTACTGAAAGATAGGATGTCCATTCAATACCCTCTTGATCGAAGCACGAGTAACAGCATCGTTGTCCGTAATGCTATGTTTTCGATGTCTGAACTGGCCCCGAAAAAACGGACACCTGCTTAAGCTACTTTAGCACACTTGGCGGCAAACTCGCTGGGCGCCTGATCACCCAAAGCGGAATGTAGCCGTTGGCGATTATAAAAGACTTCGATATAGTCGAACACCTCCCGCTGCATTTGGGCGCGGGGAGGGCGGGACCAATCCTGCACCAATTCGGTTTTGAAGGTGCCAAAAAGGCTTTCCTGGAGCCGCGAGTTACGCCATGAAACCCACACCTCTGCGACTGCCCCCGCCGCGCATCCTTCGACAGGACCAGATCGACCGGATTCACCAGGCCGCCGTGCGCATTCTGCTGGAGCAGGGCATCCGCGTCCACTATGATCCGGCACGCGAAGCGGCCGGCCGCGTCGGCATTCGCGTCGACGGGCAGCGCGTCTTCCCCGACCGCGTCAGAATCGACGAACTCGTCCATCAGACGCGTTCCCGGCAGACGCCGCACGACCCGCAGACCGACCGCGAACCGACCCCCGCGATCTGGCTGTCGGTTCCCATGTACTGCGAGTTCGTCCACGATCTCGAGACCGATACCGTGGCGCCGTTCACGACCGACAGCCTGATCGAGGCGACAAAGCTCGTCGACACGATGGACAGCTACCGCGTCATCGGGTCGGGGCCCGGGATCCCGCACGATGTGACGGGCGAGCTGCAGCGGCTGAAGCAGTACCAGATTTCCGCCCGCTATTCGCGCCACGGCTGGCGGCCGAACGTCGAAGAGAGCTCGGCTCGCGCGCTCCCCTACCTGTTCGAGATGGCCGAGGCGCTCGGGCATCCCCCGCGGAGCCACGTCATCTACATCATCAGCCCCCTCTCGCTGAGCCGGCAGTCGTTCGAGGCGCTCAATGCCGTACGCGACAAGATCGAGTCCATCCACGTTTCCGACATGATCTCCGCAGGCGGGACCGCGCCCGTGCGCCTGGGCGACGCGCTGGCGATGGGCGCCGCCGAGGCGATGGGCGCGGCGATCGTGGTGGCCGAGTACGCGCGGCTTCCGGTTCAGTGGAGCCTGCGTGTCTGCCCCTTCGATCCTCGCAGAATGGCGCTCAGCCTGGGCTCTCCCGAGGAATTCCACTTCCAGCGCGCCTCCGACGAGCTGAACGCCTGGTACCATGGCTGGGACCCGGGACCCCCGAACGGCATGCTTCACACCCAGGCGAAGCTTCCCGATGCCCAGGCCGCCGCCGAGAAGATGAGCCAGATGACGCTGGCGGCCGCCTGCGGCGCGCGCCACTTCAGCGGAGCCGGGGCGCTCTCGCTGGATGAAGTGTTCAGCGCCGAGCAGTTGGTCGTCGACTGCGAGATGCGCGACCACGTGGAGCGGCTGGTTCGCGGCGCGAGTCTGAATTGCGACCCCGAGGCCGCCGCCGGTGAAGTCGCAGAAGGCATGGACGGTGGCTTTCTCGGGATGGACAGCACCGCGCGCCTCTATCGAGGCATCTACTGGCTTCCCAGGATTTTCGAGCGCAGGTCGTTCAGCGGATGGTACCAGGCCGGGATGCCGCGAGTGCACGGCACAGCGCGTGAGTTCGTGAGAGAGCAGCTCGGGAAGCATGACTTCCGGCTGCCAGACGATGTCAGCCGCGAACTGGACGCCATCTATGCCCGGGCGGAAGCGGCGATAGTCGGAGGGTGAAGGCGCAGCACGCGACCGCCGCTCGCTGCGGACTGGAGACAATCGAAGAGGGGGGAGGCACTGCCTCCCCCCTCGCCGTGTTCAGTTGGCCTATTCAGTTGTATTCACGACAGCAGGAGCGCTCCATTCCGGAGCGTTGGGGACATGCTCCCGCCGCTACTACAGAGGCAAGTCAAACGCCCGTGCGATGTACACCGCCATCTGAGCACGGGAAACCTCGACATCCGGCTTGTACGTGCCGTCCGGATACCCGGTCACAGTGCCCTGTGCATTCAGGTACTCGACGTACTTGTAGCACCAGGCCCAGGCGTTGCTGCTGGTCACATCCGGGAAGGTCGGGCTCGTCGGCGGCGTGTACGGCGCCAGGCCGGCGTCGCCGAGCGGATCGACCATCGACCGTGCGATGAAGACCGACATCTGGCCTCTATCCACGATCGCGGTGGGCTTGTAGGTGCCATCGCCATAGCCAACGACAATGGTCTTGCCGGCGGCATATTCGATGTACTTGTACGCCCAGAAGTCACTCGGAACATCCGAGAAGGTCGGCGTCGCCGGCCCGCTCGGAATGGAGGCGTCACCGCCTGCGAGCGCGCGGGCGATGAAGGTGGCCATGCCCGCTCGATCGATCGACGTTTCGGGGAGATAGGTGCCGTCCGGGTAGCCGGTGACGATCCCGGCGTCGGCGCAGGCGGCAATCTCTCTCGCGGCCCAGTAATCGCAACCGATGTCCGTGAACGCGGAGATCGAGCTGAAGCTCGCCGTGATCGCCTTGTTCATCGTCATCGAGATGGTGATCGGGTTGGTCATGCCGGAGGCCGCACCGTGCCAGCCCTCGAACCGCATGCAGTCTGCAGGGAAGGCCTCGAGCGCGACGGACGTGCCATACGGGAACACGCCCGAATAGGGGAAGGCCTGCGACGCCCCGTTGACCTTGAGGCCGGCATCGAGGTCGCCCTTGACATTCAGCGTCACGTTCGTGGTGCTGAAGCTCGCAGTCACGCTCTCATCGTCGAGCAGTACCAACTGGGTCGGATTCTCATTCCCTGAGAGTCCGTTCGACCAGCCGGTGAACAACTGCCCGGCAGACGGAACGGCCTCGAGAGTCACGGTGGTCCCGGCCGGGAACATCCCGTTCCACGGAAGGGCCCGGTTGGTGCCGTTCACCTTCACGCTGCCGCTCCCGATGCCATCGACATTCAGCGACACGTTCGGAAGCGGGAAGTGAGCGATGATGTTGAGATCGCTCTGAACGGCGATCACCAGCGGACTGTCAGTGCCGGACTCGTCGCCGGACCAGCCGGAGAAGACGTGACCAACGCCGGCCGCGGCCGTGATGGTGATCGGGTCATTGTAGTAGAAGGTCGCCGAATACGGCAGATCGACCTCTACGTCATTCACCGTGAGGGTGCCGTCGCCCGTCTTGTCGATGGTGACACTATAGGGAATCAGCTCTCCGTCGACGGAGATCCCGTAGCAGTCGCCATCACCCGCTCCCTCAGTGGGCAGCCAGTTGACGGTGTCTGTGAGTTGCTCCTGGTAGACTCCACCCGACCGCCTGCTCCAGCAGCAGCCCCACGAAACAAATTGGTACCCAGGGTCGGGTACAAACTGCACCACGTACTCGACATCCTGCATGAAGTAGAATGGGGTACCGTCACAGTCAGTCGGCACTGGCGGCTGCACGCCGTCAAAGGTGATCTTACCGTTGGTGACGGTCGGTTCCCGCACGTAGGCCGATCCCAGCTCGCGCGCGAACACATCCGTGACGCCGTTCGTGTCGCCGGGCACCAGGTTCGTCGCATCCGATGCGAATAGCACGTACCAAGTGGTGTTGCTGTTGCTCATGCAGAGTGCCAGCTCCGACGACGGACCGTTCGCTTCCACGTCGGACGAGGGCGGAGGGACGCTGTCCGCATCAGCACTCGACGGCGCCAGGGGGGCTGTGGGCTCACTGGTGCTGCCCATGCTGACTCGCACCGTGACGCCGATGACGCGATCCCGCACGAAGACATCGGACACGCCGTTGGTGTCATCCGAGACGAGATTGTCGGCCACGGAGCTGAACGCCACGAACCTGCCGTCCGCGCCTATCGAAACTCCGGAAGAGGCGCCGTCGGCCTGCACGCCGTCTGCACCGACGCTCACGCGCTCGGTCGTCCCGCCATTTCGATCGCGCACGAAGACGTCCGCGACGCCGTTCGTGTCATCCGCGACCAGGTTGCTGGCCCCGGATACGAAGCCCACGAACAGGCCGTCGCTGCTCACCGACGGCCTCTCGGTCGTAGCCGCGTTCGCCTGATCCCCGTCCGTGCTCACATTCACTCGCTCGGTGACGCCACTGTCGAGATCGTGGATGAACACGTCGGCCACACCGTTCGTGTCTCCCTCGACCAGGTTCGTCGCCTCTGAGATGAACACTACAAACTGGCCGTTCGCGCTGATCACCGGCAGATACGATGGCCCGTTGGCCTGCTCGCCGCTGCTGGAGACGCTGACGCGGACGGTGGTGTTGCTGTTGAGGTCGCGAACGAAAATGTCCGACACCCCGTTGGTGTCGCCATCAACCAGGTTGGTGGCTAGCGATTGGAACGCGACACGGGAGCCGTTGTCGCTGATCGACGGGTAGCTGGAGGCGCCATTTGCTTCGACGCCAGATGAGTCTACGCTCACCCGCTCTGTCGTGGGATACCAGGTATAGCACTGGTGCGTAACCGCAGTCACGAAGATGTCCGTTACCCCGTTCGTGTCGTTGTCGACGAGGTTCGAAGCATCGGATTCGTATGCAGCGTAGTCGCCGGTCGAAGCCAGCGATGGATTCCGGGAGGGGCCATTCGCCTCGTCGCCGGCAGCGCTTACGCTGATCCGCCCGACCCATTGCCCGCTGTAGGGCGTATTGCATCTCGTGACGGCGTAGATGTCGGAAACCGCGTTGGTGTCATCTGACACCAGATTGGAGGAGTCTGACCCGAACACGGCCAGATAGCCTGACGCGTCACCCGCCGGCGTACTGCTCGCGCCGTTGGCCTCGATGCCGGAACCGGCGCTGACCCGCCACGTGTATGAGCCCGACGAGGCCGCGCCGGCCGCGGCAGCACAGAGGCAAAGTACAGTCACCACAAGGAACAGCACCCGCCATGTCTTCATGCAGTGTCGCCTCCCTGGCGTACAAAATGTAGTGAGCCCGCGGGAACACCGGCCATCGGGGAAGATGCGTGAGGAGCGGCCGGAAACTCCCAAGCTTCAACCAGCCCTATATTCCATAGTAATGTATGAATATTCGAACGCGAAACGGCGGCCATTCTAATCGGGTAGGAGGGGTCGTCACCGGCCCCTCCTCCCACACCACCGGACATGCGGGTCCGCATCCGGCGGTTCACGATGCTGGTAACGCCAGGTATCTGCGGTAGAGGCTGGAGTAGCCCAT
>JBEKKD010000274.1:0-8502 GCA_050010895.1 Armatimonadota bacterium | reverse complement strand
CGATCGCAGCCCAAGCAACGGCGGCCAGATGGGCTCTTGCCAGTAGATGGGCGACCCGTGGAGGTAGGCGCGGGCGCGAGCGGGGCGGTGATAGCCGCGAACGAGCTGAAGCAGCGTTACCTCGAGGTTCACCGCGTACCACTCGAGGCGGAAGTAGCCACAGAGGAACGCGGAGGCGAAGGCGACGAGGCCGGGGAACGGGTTGGTGGCGCTGGCGATGATGCCGAAGAGCGCGCCGAGGATGAGGCCCCATATGGCGCCTTTCCGGGTGCCGATAGTCACGCCCATGCCGACCCCGAGCGCAAGGCCGAGAGGAGCGCCGACGCCGATCACCGTCTTCATGTCGTCGGGAATGGTGTGGAAGATAGGCAGCAGCACGCTGCCGATGAGCCACTGCGCGGGCCCCCACACGAAACCGGCGGCGGTGCCGACGGTCACCGACCAGAAAGAGCCGACGGCCACGCCGGCGAGAATGCTCCAGATGGCAGACGTCAACCAGAAGCCGTGGGGGCGCCAGTGGAAGATGAAACCGATGGTCGTGAGGATGACCGAGAGGCTGCCGACGGTGATGGCGGCGGTGACGAGCATAACCGGGGCCATGCGGATCATGAAGCCGACCCGCCGCCTGAAGCTCATCTCCCGGGCTTGGGCCGAGAATGATGTCGGCTGGCAGAAGACGCGGTAGAGGTTGACTACGAGCTCATAGGCCCACACAACGGTGAGTTCCTCTCGTGTCTTCCCGCGGTTTCACGGGGCGTTCCGAACGACACGGAGCCGCCCCGGGACTGAAGTACCGAAACGCCGACGTGGCAGGGGCAAGCCCGCCAGAGGCGGATGAACCCCTGCCCAACGGTATCGTCGGGCTACTGCTTGCCCATCATGCCGGTGATCTCGGTCTCGGCGCGCTGTTGCAGTGCGGCGTAGTCCACCTGACCGGAGCGCCTGGCCTCGAAGAGATGCCACGCGGCAACTTGCAGACGCAGCGGATGGCGACCTCCGACCCGCAGGATGAACACCTCGTCGCCCACTTCGAGCCTTCCGAGGCGGATGGCGCGCTGCGCGAAGTCTTTCGCTTCCTTCTCGGTGAACTGCTCGAGACGAGTCTGGGCGAACACATTGTAGAAGCTGGAGGTGAATCCGGACTGCTGGGTCACTTCGTCGAGCGGGCGAGCGGAGGTGGCGACGAAGGCCATCTGGCCGTCGTTGGCGAGGCTCCGCCACGATTCGAGGAGCTCATCGCCGAACTGCTCGATGCGCGAGCCGAGTGCCTCGAACTCATCGAGAAACGCGACGGGCATCGAACCCCAACTGCGGGCGCGACGCACGGCCTCTTCGAACGCGGAGAGCTTCGCGGCGGGGGGCCCGCTCGGGACCGGGCGCTCTTCGCCGGTAACCGCTTTCATGATGGTATTCAGGAGGCCATCGAGCGTGTGGTGCCGCGCGCTCAACAGGTCGGCGATGGCCGGTCGAGACTCGGCGCCGAGGCCGCCATCCAGGCCTGGTGGAGGAGCGATGACTTGCCGATGCGCCGCTCCCCGACGATGGAGACGCATCCCAGCGTGCGCAGGCGGGTGAAGAGTGACGTCAGCTCCCGCTCTCGTCCTACAAAGCAGTTGGCGTCGGTGACTGTCCCGCGCCAATGGAAGGGATTCTTCGCTTCGGCCATGCTCTCTCACCTCTCGCGTCAGGCAATTGTGCTGTTTCGGGACTTAGGTCCCGAAACGCCGCGCTCACACCTATTACGACGCCAAACGGAAGCAGGTTTCAGCGAAATGGGAAGCGCTTCCTCTTTGGCGTCTGGCTATGGCCTGCTCATTCGGCCCCGGAAGACACTGGCGCCGAAGGTGGTGACGTAGACGGCGTCCGGGTCGTTCGGGTCGAACTGCACGCGCTGGGTATTGGTGAACGGGAAGCTCTCGATGGGACGCCAGGTGTCGCCGCTGTCGGTGCTCAGCCAGAGTGAGGGGCCGGGGGCGCCTTCCGTGAGAGTCATGTAGACCCAGTCGGGCCGCTTGGGGTCCAGGTAGGCGCCGAAGTGCTCGGAGCCTTCTCGGGCGACGCGCTTCCACGTCGCACCGCCGTCGGTGGTGCGGTAGAGGCCGCCCTGCTGCTGGTCGGCGGCATCGGCGGCGCCGAGAAAGATGGTCTTGCTGGAGCGGGGGTCCACCGAGAAGTCCTTCGGCCAGAGAAGGCCGACGGATTTCGTGATACATTCCCAGCTCTCGCCGCCGTCGGCGGAGCGGTAGAGGCCGACGCCGTTATTGAGGAACTCGCGGCCCTGACGCATGGCGGTGATGAGCGCGAAGAGCGTGCCGTCGGGGTGGAGGATGACGCGGTAGACCGTGGTCGAAGATCGAGACGTAGAGGGTACGGCTGCCCTTCGGGCTCTTCGGGTCGAGCACGATCGACGTCGCCGGCGCGACCGGAAGCCCCGACCCGAACGGGGGCCAGCTCTCACCGGAGTCGGTGGAGAGGCAGACGCCGCCGGGGCCTTTGGAGCCGTGCCGGCCGGAGATGATGTTGTCGTTGGGGATGTCGTGGACGTTGGAGAACGCACCCCATATCTTGCCGGGGATATCGGGGTCGAAGGCCATCTCGTAGCAGGTGTTATTCCAGGGCGCCCACTGTTTCTCGGTCCACCAGATCCACGTCTTGGCGGCATCGATCGAGCGGGCCATGCCGATATCGGTGTAGGCGATGTAGTGACGATTAGGCTGGAACGGGTCCACGTAGTAGTGCCAGGTGGTGGTGATAGCGAGGCCGTTGCAGAGCCACTCACAGCCGGGCTTGGACTGCTGGCCGGGCGCGAGCAGAGTGTTGGAGCAAAACCACGACGTGCCGCCGTCATGGGTAGCGTAGACGAAGTTCCCGACCCAGAGGACGCGGTTGGGGTCGGAGTCGGCGACGGCGGCGCCGAAGGGAACGGAGGGCTCGGCGCGCCCGGTCGAAACCGTGAACCAGTCCGGCCCCACATTATGCTCCTTGCGAGGGTCGAGAAAGAAGGTGGCTCGCCAGTTGTCGCCGCCGTCATCGCTGCGGTAGACGGTGGCGAAGTGCGGGGGCCAAAAACCCGTACTGCTATTGAAGGCGTACACCACCAGGGGGTTCGCGCTCGCGGCGAGCACGTGATGATACTGGGCAATAGCGCCCTCGGCCCATTCATCATAGGCCTTGGTGTCCTTGTTGATGCCGTTTCCCATCGCCGATTCCCAGTGGTCGCCGAGGTCGCGGGAGCGGTAGACGCCGCCGACGAGCCGGCCGCTCGCAACCGTGCTGGGGACCGCGCAGTAGAGCATGGCGAGCCGGTCCTTCGCTGCGCCTGCAAATGATCGGATTTCGGTGGAGGGCAGGCGGTCCGTCTTCCTCACCCACGTCCGGCCCGCATCATCGGATCGCCAGACGCCCTGGGAGGTGGCCGCGACCAGGGAGCGGGCAGCGGTGAAGAACCCAACGGCGGCGCCGGCCGGCCCGTCGCACTTCGTCCAGTGACTGCCGGCATCGCGGGAGATGTAGACACTGTCTTCAACTCCGGTCAGCATGAGCGTCGGATCGGCGGGGCTGATGCAGATCCGGCCGGTGGGAGTGCCGGGCAGATCGCCGATGGCTTCCCAATGGCTGCCGCGATCGTGGGTGACTTTCATCCCGCCGCCCCAGCCGTCTGCCATGTAGATGATGTTCCTGTCCGTGGGGTGGAAGCCCGGCCGGCAGCGGGTGTTGCCCTGGAGCTGCTGATGATGGATCATGCGCCAGTGACGGCCGCCGTCCTCGGAGATATACGCGCCCGACATATCGCAGCTCAACATCATCAGGTTGGGATCGAGGGGGCTGATGACTGGGGAGAACATGCCACCGCCACCGGAGAGGCCGATGGGCTCCCAGGTGAACGTGGGAAAGGCGCTAGTGGCGCTGCCGCGACAGCTCGAGGTGAGACTGAGCGCGGGGACGAGAAGAGAGAGTGCGAACAGGGATATGGACCATCTTGGCATGTGCAGCCTCGTTCCTGCGAGATGTGGGTGAGGCTAGATTATGGGTGGGGAGGGGGAATCCTGCCTGGGGCGAGGAGCCAGATGGGAAGCGGAATCGGGAGGGCGGATGCCACGGTACTGCTTGGGGCGTTTCCAACTGCAGGAAGCCGCCCCAGTAGTGGCATCCTTGGCCGTGCGTTTTGGCTTCACCGACGCCGCACAGGGACAGGAGGGGCGGGCGCTGCCGGAGAACTACGGCGCTGTGCAAAGGGGCGAGCTATGAACGTCGTGTCGGTGATGGCGCATCAGGACGACGAGATGTTCTGTCTGGGGACGATGCTGAAGTGCACGGCGCGGGGGGATGCGCTGTGGTTCATCACGCTCACGGATGGCTCAAAGGGGTTCACGCAGCGGCCCGAGATCGCGCGCGATGAAGCCGCGCGTATCCGGCACGAGGAGATGAGCGCGCTGGCGAAGGCGGCCGGCGGGAGCTATATCAACCTGCGGGAGTACGATGAGTTTCTGTACGACACGCCCGAGGTGCGGATGAAGCTGATCGAGGCGATTCGCGCGACGAAGGCGGACGTGATTTTGACGCACTACGAGCAGGACTACAACCTCGACCACATCACCACGAATCTGCTGGTGCGGCACTGCGCGATGCAGTCGCCGTTGCCGGTGCTGCCGACGCAGTCCTCGCCCCTCGCGGCGCATCCGGCGATCTTCATGATCGAGCCGCACGGGCCGATCGAGTTCAACGCGACGTACTACGTAGATATCACGGACTTCGAGCGCAAGAAGGCCGAACTGCTGAGCTGCCACGTCTCGCAGGAAGAGGCGATGAAGGTAACGCTCGGGACGGGAATCGGCGAGATGTGCGCGATCAAGTCGCGCTATCGCGGCGATCTGACGGGCTGCGCGCACGCGGAGGCGTTCGTGCCGATGCAGCAACGGTTGGCGATCAAACCGTATGCCGTGCTGCCGTGAGGATGTCGGCCGCGCGAGGCGAGCGCCGAGATTGCCACGCCCATCTTGGCTCCGGCGGAGCCAAGATGGCTCGCAATGACAGTTTGGAAGAGATCTGATGCAGAATGTCCACGCGCATGTCTGGGATCAGAGCCTGCACTTCGATCCGGCAACGGTTCGGGAGACGGATCTGTCGCGCGGGTATCCGCTCGATCTGACGGTGCGATTCGAAGCGTTCGTGGAGGACATGGGGCCGTTCGAGAAGGTGGTGGTGTTCGGGCTCAAGGGGCGGGCGACGGGGTACTGGGTTCCGGACGAGCACGTGGCGGAGTTCGTGAAGCACGCGCCGGAGAAACTGGTGGGGTTCGCGTCGTGCGATCCGACACAGCCGGGCCACCTGGAGGAACTGCGCGAGGGGGCGGAGCGGCTGGGGCTGCGGGGAGTGAAGATGGGGCCGATCTACGCCAACTTCGACCCGCGCGACCATCGCTGCGAGCCGATCTACGGGTACTGCGAGCGGCACGGGCTGCCGATCATCTTCCACACGGGCACGACGTTCAACCACGGGGCGCGACTGGAGTACGGGCGTCCGTGGCTGCTCGACGAGGTGGCGATCAAGCACCCGGAGCTGCGGATGGTCCTGGCCCACGTCGGCCACCCGTTCTGCGAGGAGTGCCTGGTGGTGATTCGCAAGCACCCGCACGTGTACGCTGACATTGCCGCTCTGTACTACCGGCCGTGGCAGTTCTACAACCTGATGGTCGCGGCGCAGGAGTACAGGGTCACGCACAAGCTGCTGTTCGGGACGGACTATCCGTTCACGAAGGCGAGCGAGTCCATCGCGGGCGTGCGGAACGTAAACCACATCATTGGCGAGAGCGGGCTGCCGCGGGTATCGGCGGCGGCGGTCGAGGAGATCCTTGCGCGAGATGCGCTGGGGCTATTGGGGATCGAGCGATGAGGGCACTGCGGCTCGAGGAGATCGGCCGGCTCGAGCTGGTGGACGCGGAGCGGCCGACCTGTCGCGATGACGAGATGCTGGTGAAGACGGGCGCGGCGCTGATCTGCACCTCCGACCTGAACGATATCCGCGAGAATCCGTTCGGCATCGCGCTCCCGATGGTGATGGGGCATGAGGGCGCGGGCATGGTAGCTGAGGTGGGCTCGGCAGTGGCCGGATTCAGCGTCGGCGACCACATAGCGACCCATCCGGTCCACCCGTGCGGGCGCTGCCGGAGCTGCGCGCGGGGTCTCGGGCATCTGTGCCTGAACATGGGGCACTTCGCGCTGGACATGCCGGGAACGTTCGCGGAGTACTACGTGGTGCGTCAAGACCGGGCGCGGGTGGTATCGAAGCAGTCCGACCTCGCGACAGTGGCGCTGACGGAGCCGATCTGCGTGTGTCTGGAGGCACTGGCGCGGTCGCGGGCGGGCGCGGGCGATCGGCTGCTGATTATGGGAGACGGGCCGTTCGGCGTGCTGATGGCGCGCTTGGCCGGACGATTGGGGCTGAGCAGGCTGGTGATCGCGGGCCATCATGATTTCCGGCTCGGGCTGGCCGGGGACGCGACGCGGGTGAACACGACGGGAATGGCCGACCCGGTGGCGGCCTTGCGGGAGGCGGCGAAGGACGTGGGATACGACGCGGTGATCCTGGCGGCGGGGTCGAAGGGCGCGGTCACGCAAGGCCTGGAGCTGCTCGCGCCGCGAGGGAGGCTCGTGGTGTTTTCGGCGGTGCTGGGCGCGACACCGATCGATCTCTTCCCGGTGCACGTGAAGGAACTCGAGATCGTGGGCGCGTGCAATGATCTGGATATGCTCGATGACGCGGCGCGGTTGCTGGCCGATGGGAGTCTGCGCCTGGGAGAGTTGGTGACGCATCGGTTTCCGATCGAGGGATATCGGGAGGCGTTCGAGGTGGCGGCGGGGTGGCATGCGGCGGCGCTGAAGGTGGCGCTGAGGTTCTGAAGACCCGGTGCAACGGAAGGGCGTCGGCACTGAAGTACCGACGCAACGAAGGGCCGGCCTCCTGCAGTTTCGGGACTGAAGTCCCGAAACACCGGAACGACGCGAAGAGGCGAAGAGTCGAGAGCCGGAGGGAACGGCGCGGCGGGACTGAAGCAGCGGCGTAACGTACTCGAGGATGACATAAGCGGATGAAGATCACTGATGTCGAGGCGATGGTGCTGGATACCGGAAAGGATTACCCCGATCCGAAGGCGGCGGGGGAGGTGCACGGCGTCCGGTTCATCTCGCTGATCAAGATAACGACCGACGAAGGGATCGTCGGCTGGTCGGATGTCGAGACGCAGCCACATGTGGGCAAGGCGATCGTCGACGCGCCGTCGGGCGGACAGATCGGGTTCGAGTCGGTGCGGAACGCGCTGGTCGGCGAGGACCCGCTGGAGCGCGAGCGGCTGTGGCAGAAGATGTACCGCTTCATGGCCTACTACGGCCGGCAGGGCGCGGGGATGCATATGATGAGCGGCGCGGACATCGCGCTGTGGGATATCGCGGGCAAGGCGCTCGGACAGCCGGTCTGCAAACTGCTGGGCGCGAAGTACCGGGACCGCGTGAAGGCGTACGCGTCCACGCTCTTTCGGCCGACCCCGGATGATATGAAGCGCGCAGTGGCAGAGTATCTGAAGCATGGGTTCAAGGCGATCAAGTTCGGGTGGGGCGCGTTCGGGCGCGATCTGGTCCTCGACGTGGAGCTGGTGAAAGCGGCGCGGCAGGAGGCGGGGCCGGAGGTCGAGCTGATGGTCGATGGCGGGTGGTACGGCGTCGGTTATGATGATCCGTTCCGAGCGCGCTCGATCAGGGACTGGATCGGGCTGGCGATCGCGCTGGAGGAACAGGGGGTGTTCTGGCTCGAGGACTTCCTGCATCCGGAGAACTTCAGGGGCTATGCCAGAGTGGCCGAGCAGACGATGACGCTGCGGCTGGCGGCGGGGGAGCAGTTGTCGGGCGTTGCGGAGTTCGAGCGGTTGGCGGATGAGGGAAGAGTCGAC
This sequence comes from Armatimonadota bacterium, assembly GCA_050010895.1. Classification (GTDB taxonomy): domain Bacteria; phylum Armatimonadota; class Hebobacteria; order Hebobacterales; family Hebobacteraceae; genus JBEKKD01. The sequence goes on along the minus strand of JBEKKD010000274.1, from coordinate 560 downwards.
GTCCTTCAGCCCGACCTGTCGCGCTGCGGCGGGTTGACAGTGGGGAAGCAGATCGCCGACATGGCGATGCGGCGACAGATTGATTGCGCGCCGCACGCATGGCTGACGGATGTGCTGAAAGCGGCGTCGCTGCACCTGAACGCGTATCTGATGAACTCGCTCTATATCGAGAACAATGTGTCGTCGGCGTCGCTGCTGAACAGGCTGTGCAAGAACCGGATCAGGATGACGGACGGGTACCTGCCGGTGCCGGAGGGGCCAGGGCTGGGCGTAGAAATAGACGAGAAGATAGTGGCGAAGTACCGGGTGGCGTGAGAGGGGAGGTCGAGGAGTCGGAGGGAAACAGAACGGCGTTCGGGGCGTTTCTCGGCGCGTTTCCAACTGAGGGAAGCCGCCCCGGGACTGCCACGCGCGGTGAGTCCCTAACGGGCCTCACCGGCTCGCAAAGACAGCCGTGCGGTGGCGCAACGGGCGGTTTCGGGACTGAAGTCCCGAAACACCAACGAGTCGAAGGGAACGGCGCGGCGTCGGCACTGAAGTACCGACGCAACCGGCAGGGG
>JBEKKD010000273.1:0-6188 GCA_050010895.1 Armatimonadota bacterium | reverse complement strand
CTCGCCAGGCAAGCGATTCAGACCATGCGCGCCGGCTTCCAGCAGGAACGCGTCGGCCGCGCGTACTAGCCGGACTGCCTGTGTGACAGGGGCCTGCCGTTGGACAGGGGCTTGCCCCTGTCAGCCGTCGCATCCCCCGCTGCTTCGGTACCCCAAACCGTAGGGCAGGAGCGTGTCTCCTGCCCTGTCGTTGGCAGGTCGAGCCGTGGAGTCTATGGTAGAGTATGGCATTGCGGTGCGATGGTAAGCGGCCAATCCCCTGCGGGGTGGAAGATGGATGGCAGGAGACACGCTTCTGCCCTACGCACATCGGGGAGCAACGACGGAGCCGCGCGGTACCAAGCAAGCGCTTATTCGTACAAGTAGCAAGCTGGTTTTCGTTCTCCTAACGAATTCGGAATTGGAGCGCGATTCGCGCGACTCCGCGCGCAGGTCACCAGAAGGGCTGAGAGGCGCCTGGATTGCGCGTGGTGAGGGGGGTGTCGCGATGCGCGGCCGCGCGCCGGGTGCTGAAAAAAGTCGCGCGCGGGGTCGAAAATCGCTCGTGGGGCATTGTGGGTGGGTTGGAGGTCGAAATCGAGGTGCGCAAGTGTCGCGCGCGATACCCGGCGCGGAGACGGACTTTTTGACGCTCGCCGCGCGCTACGCAGCGGTCCGGTCGGTCCGCTGCTGGCTTGCGCGGCTGGGATGAACGCGGATAAGCGCGGATGGCATCAAGGCGGCGGCTGCGCCGCGGGAACGGCAAGGCCGCCCGCCGGAGCGCTTCCCAAGAGGGAGCGCGGGGAGTAGAATGCGCACATGAGCGGGGAGCAGGGGCGGAGGGCCGTCGGTAGCAAGGTGGCGGTATCATGGGGCCTCGACACACGCGATCGGCACCGAGGAGGCGCGAGAAATGAGTAGAGGCAGGTGGGCAGCAGTGCTGGCGGCTGTCGTGGTGTTGGCCGCTTGCCCTGTAGGCGAGGCAGCGACCGTTGACCCCTATCCGTTGCTGACGCTGAGCTATGATCAAATGACTTCCGCGTTCTCGGATGGTGAGACTCTGCAGCGGCATGGGTATCCGATCAGCTGTACCGAGGAGGGTTGGGAAGCTACTCTGAAGTCGGACTGGGTTGACCGTGCCGTCTGGACCTCACCAGTAGTTCTGGTCAGGAAAGAGGGTTACTGGAGGGCACAGCACCCCTTTGACAGATCAGAGGCACGCGATGATTTTGGGATGTCTAATTTCAGCAAGTCCCAGTCGTCAACCAGCTTCCTTGAGTTTGAAGTGAACTTTTCAGTGCGAGTCAATGTTCCTGTATCCTCGTTTGAATCTGAGATGGCTTCCGCAGCGCTGAAGATGGCTCCCAACTTTGGTCCAACGAACGTATCATTGAAAAACGACACAGGAAGGCGGTGGTCTTCGATAGCGAACCCGTGGAGTCCGATAGATAGAGGTGTGTGGCTGGGCGGCAGCTTGGGACGGTTCCCTCTTCCCAACGGTGACTCTCAAGAACTCCGTGCTGCTTTCGTCACAGCGACCTATTATGTCATCTTCTGTGTACACACCGACGATGGTCCAACGATCACCGCAGCGACCAAGAGTTTAACTGTGGAGTTCCCAGACTTCGGACAGCAGGTGACATTCTTGGTGCCACATGAGTTCCAATGGACTATCGAGTCTCGTGCTGATGACTCACGTTGGTTTGGGGGCCAGTCATCACAGCCGAACGCGGGCCTGCCGACATCTCCGCCAACTGCTGCCGAAGCTAACGCTGAGGCGTCTCTTCCGGTTCGTCATGCCGCGATTACGTCTGCAGACACCCCGATCACCAAACGGATGAATGAGGCGTTGAGGCGACCCGAACTGGCTCGATTAGGAATACATATTTGGCAACCCGACGCAAGAATCCCGGCGGTGCTGGTTTCCTTCGTCTCTGACCCGAAGCCGTCCGAGTTGAATGCGGCAGTGCGCCTTCTGATCGAAGAAGGGCAGAAAGCACTGCACAGCGGGGAACTCAGCATCATCGCCGATGTGCGCGGGCGGCGCGTGCTTCAGGGCAGATACTCCATGATATCAAAGAAGGTCGTCCTGACCGAATTGCCATGAAGCGAACGGAGGGGACGATGCAACAGAACGGCTTCCGGTTGCTTCGGTAGCTCGCTGCCTCGTGAACGGGTACGGCGGCGCAGCGGCGGACCGCAAGTCCACTTTACTTGAGAACGCAGGGGACGTAGGGCCGCTGCGCAGGTCATCCCACTGAGGAGGCCAGAAAGGGGCGTGAGATGATGGCCATCCGCCAGGCATGACCTCAGGCACCCGCCGGGTACCCATGTCTTGGGCGGATTTGGTGCGGCACTTTACCATCGCCGGGGTCGGCGCGGCGCCATTTCTCGACCCGGGTACGAGGGCCGGTTGATAGGGGCGGAGTACTGGCCTAGAGCTTTCGATCAAAGGAATCGTGCGAGCCGGCGTGAACGATGTCTACGGCCCTCGCCTTCTCATCCAGCGCGTAGAACACCGCTTTGTCACCATCAACTTCGCGAAGATGGTAGATGCAGTGCCGCCTGCCTTTCATGTGGCCCTTTCGCTTCGCAAGAGGATCGTTGGGATACGGCTTTGGGGCGGTCTTGAGAACCGAATAGACCCAGTCTCGGGTGTCTGAGTTGAGAGAGTCCAGGAATCTCTCAGCCGGGCCTCGGACCTTCCGGATAATCCAAGGACCGCCGGGTTGCTGCGAGGGGCCACGCATGCGGTCCTAGTTCCCTGAACGGTAAGCCTTGATCGCTTCGTCGAGGTCGACTGCCAGTGACGGGCTTTCCTCGACCTCTGCAGTTGCTTCCCATCCGTTCAGCGTTTCAGCAAGCCGCCACCAGTCGAAGGATTGTAGGGCTTCACAGGCGGAGTATGCGACGTCGAGAAGAAACTCGTCACGGTCGGTTGGAGAGAGCTTCTCCAGGATGTAGTCAGCTAGTTTGCGCCCCTGATGTACGGTCACACGATACGTGGGCGGTGTGGCCATCGTCGGCGCAATGAACATGCTCTGGACCCGCGGTGTCAGTATGGTGGTGTACCGGATGGTGGTGTACTGGAATCGACCGCCTAGCGGCAGTTCCTGCCACGGGAATTGGAGCGAAGATATCGCTACCTCGTTCAGAAAAACACCGCTCTTGAGCGGGATATATGGAGATTCCTTGCTCACAGCCTGGAGACTCATTCTTGCTCCTTTGGTACGGCAGAACCACCCCCAGAGCTGTCGGGTACGGTGCCGAACCGCGCTTGCAGCATCCTAAGGATGTTTTGGGCCAGTATTCCAGCAACTCTAGGAGGAAGGGTGACCCTAAGGCTTGGGCGGACTTTCACGTTCTTCTGGCCGGCTTTGAATCCGGGGAAGGCACGTGCGAAGACCAGTACGAGGTCGTCGGATCCCATGCCTATACCAGCGATATTCGCGTAGACATCGGTAATGTCTGGGGCGTCCATCGGCTCGATCGTAACGGTTAGCTCCACCATGTCCGGCTGCTCTTGAGCCATCCCGCTCTCCTGTCCACGCTACACTATAAACCTGGCACCGTCGGCCGGAACCCCTGGGATTGCCGCCTTGGCCGAGGCTGGAGAAGTGCCCACTAGAGAAGCATTTCGGGCCCCCTCTTTCTGCTATAAGTATACCATACCTTCCGCTGGGAAGCGAGAACGCGTCCAGGGCAAACACCGCGTCCCTTCAGTTGGCCTGGTGAACCGCCCCACTTCGCCCCCATTTCCCTCCGCACCTCCTCCAACTGTCACTGCCTCGGTGCTTCAGTGCCGAAGCCCGTCCATTTCGCTAGGTTCCCGTTGCTTCAGTAGTCTGTTGACACCCCTCCCCTACCGCGTATACCCCGACGATGCCTCTGCGGCTGGTGTCAGCAGGCTGGCGGGCAGCTTCGCCGCCAGGTCGAGGTACTGTCCCGTGCCGATGGCGACGCAGGTGAGTGGGTCTTCGGCGATGTGCACCGGCACGTCGGTCTGCGCTTCGATCAGCCGGTCCAGTCCGCGCAGCAGCGCGCCGCCGCCGGTGAGGGTGATGCCCTTCTCGATGATGTCGGCGGAGAGTTCCGGCGGCGTCCGCTCCAGCACGGTACGCACCCGCTCGACCAGCGACGCGACCGGCTCGGCCAGCGCCTCTCGCACTTCCTCCGAGCTGATCTCGATGGTCTTGGGCAGGCCGGTGACGAGATCGCGGCCCTTCACCACCATGGTGGATTCGTTCGGCAGCGGGTAGGCCGACCCGATCCTGATCTTGATCTCTTCGGCAGTGCGCTCGCCTATCATGAGGTTGTAGCTGCGCTTGACCTGCCGCACCACCATGCTATCCATGGTAGTCCCTCCGACGCGCACGGATTCGCTGAGCACGATGCCGCCCAGCGCGATGACGGCGATGTCAGTCGTGCCGCCCCCGATGTCCACCACGAGGTGGCCGATCGGCCCCAGCACATCCAACCCCGCGCCGATGGCGGCAGCCATCGGCTCTTCGACGGGAATGGCTTTCTTCGCACCGGCCGCGACCGCGGCTTCGACCACCGCGCGCTTCTCCACCGCAGTCGCCCCCGATGGAATGCAGATGCAGGCCAGCGGCTTGAACAGCCGGCGCTTGCCGCACACCTTCTCGAGCAGATACTTCAGCATCTTCTGCGTGATGGTGAAGTTGGCGATGACGCCGTCTTGCAGCGGCCGCACCGCCTCGATCGGCCCCGGAGTGCGGCCCAGCATTTCCCGCGCCTTCTCCCCCACCGCCACGATCTCGCCGCCGCTGACCGCCACCACAGAGGGCTCGCGGACGACGATCCCCTTGCCCTTCACGTAGACCAGAATGTTCGACGTCCCCAGGTCAATCCCGACCGCGGTTCCCATGCCCAGCATTTCTCTTACCCCTCCGCCTGAATGTGTCCCCGCCCTGCTTCGACTGATTCGACTCTGCCGGCTCAGTCCTCTGCGTCTGTGATATCAGCCCCCAGCGAGCGCAGCTTTGCGTCCACGTCCTCGTACCCCCGCGCCACGTAGCGGCGCCCAGACATGATGCTCTCTCCCTCCGCCCCGAGCGCGGCGACGAGCAGCGCAGCGCCGTCGCGGATATTGCGGCCCTCGATCTCGGCTCCGTGCAGCCGCGGCACGCCGGTGATCGTCGCAGTCCGCGCGTCCAGCAGGCTGATATCCGCCCCCATCTTCACCAGTTCGTCTGCGTACTGCAGGCGCAAGTCGAAGATGTTCTCTCTGATGCTGCTGATACCATCGGCGGTGGAGAGCAGCGCGGCCATCGGCGGCTGCAGATCGGTCGGGAAATCGGGGAACGGCTCGGTCACGATATCGACGCCCCGCGGCCGCCCCGCGCACGCGCCCGCCATCCCGTCGCCCGACTGCTCCAGCGCCATCCCCGCTTCTTCGAGCTTGTCCGCGATGGCAGCGAGCTCGCCCCGCGTGATGCTCTCGACCGTCACCTCGCCCCGCGTCGACGCGGCCGCGCAGAGGAACGTCCCCGCCTCCAGCCGATCGCTGTTGATGGCATGCTCGACGCCGTTGAGCGCGCTTACGCCGCGAACAGTCAGCGTCGTCGTGCCCGCGCCGTCTATCTGCGCGCCCGCGCGACTGAGAAACTGACAGAACGTGACGACATCCGGCTCGAACGACGCGTTCTCGATCACCGTTGTCCCCACCGCCAGCGACGCCGCCATGAGGATGATGAAGGTGGCTCCAGGACTGCGGTAGATGGGGTTCAGCGTGACCCGGCCGCCCGTGAGATGGTCGCAGCGCACGCGGATGTGGCTGTTCTCGACGCGGCTCTCGCAGCCCAGCGCTTCGAGACCGGTGAGAATATAATCCAGCGGGCGCTCGCCAATTGCGCACCCGCCCGGCGAAGGAATCTCCGCGCGGCCAAGCCGGGCCACGACCGGGCCGAGGATGTAATGCGAGGCGCGCATCCGACCGACGAGCTCAAACTGCGCGCGATGCATCTCGATGCCGCGGTTGGTGATGCGGAGAGTCCCGTCCTCTCGCTCCCCCACCGTCAGGCCGAAGCTGCGCAGCAGGTCCAGCATCGTCTCCACGTCGGCGATGCGAGGCACATTGTGCAGAACCGTCTCGCCGTCCATCAGCATCGTCGCTGCCAGCGTTGGTAGCCCGCCGTTCTTGCTGCCCGAAGGCTTCACCGTTCCCCGCAGCGGCCGTCCACCGACAA
>JBEKKD010000272.1:0-6190 GCA_050010895.1 Armatimonadota bacterium | reverse complement strand
GCGACCGGTCACCATCCCTGGAGCGGCGCCCGTACACCGCATTGCCCCTTCGAGGATCCACCAGGATGAAGAACGCTCGCGCCCCCTGGAGGGTGTCCAGAAGGCGATCGACGATCTCCTGCGATATGCTGTCGACATCCAGCATGCCCGCGAGTTCGGCGCTGATCGCACATAGACCGTTGAGCTGGTGCACCCGCTCGTCGAGCGCGCTCACCGTGGTCTGCAGCTCTGTGACCAGCCTCCGGTTCGTGTAGCGCTGCTCGCGCTCTTTGCCGATCAGGTAGAGGATCGAGCAGAACAGCAGCAGCCCCAGCCCTATGACCAGAACGGCCTCATCGTAGGTCATCCCCAGGGCGAGCGGCTGGTACCCGAAGACCAGCACCACGGCGAGCCAGCTCGCCAGGATGACGACGAAGCAGATCGCCGTCCACAGGATCTCTTTCCTGCGCTCGTCCGGATCAGAGTGATCGCGAGATGAGATGAAAGACACCGAGTTCTCCTCCGTGGTCCTCGGCCTGTCCAGCCTATACCTGGACAGGTGAGACGCTCACGCCGCGGGTGCTACAGATACTGCTCCTCCCAGGAGAGCTGCGCCCACTGAGTCTTGCCCTTGCCTGACCGCCATCGGCTCTATCAGGTTGAACCCTCTATCGCGCCCCGCCATAGTCATCTCACTTTGCCCTCAGGCATTACGCGGGGATAGCAGAAGTCGCCTGTTTCCCGGTTCCTTCTGCTATCCCCGAAGACTCTGCTGACTAGTCAGTCTGTAACTGTTGCTGCTTCCTGATGCGACGTTGCTGTCTACCAGGTGTTGTAGGCGGTTCCATCCAGAGCAGTCAAGGGTGAAGCGCTAGCCACGTCACCGCTCGCTTTCGCGTAGGTCCAGTCAGCTGCGTTCGTGAACGGATCCTTGGGCAGACCCCCATCCGGGGTGCGCAGGTAGGGCCCCTGGTAACCGGTATCGTCGAGGGCGATGCCACTACCACCAGTGCCGAATCCTGTCGAGCCCTTGGCCTCGACGAGCTGGGTCAATGCCGAAGGATAGTCGCCCATGTCGGCCTCAAACTGCTGGATCGCGTTGCGGAGCTGATGCAGGTCGCCGCGGAGGCTGGCCTCCTTCGCCTTACGACCAGCGCCCAGCAACCGCGGAATGACGATCAGCGCCAAGATGGCAATCACCACGATCACGATCAACATTTCGATCAGGGTGAAGCCCTTGTGCTTCCGACTCACCATTCGACTCATCATGATTCTTCTTCACCTCCCTTGGTGAATGTGCTGCTTGTCGTTACTCGAATCCCCTCGCCGTGTAGTCTGGGGTTCGGTACTGCTACGTTATTCCATAAGGGGCGGGTGGATTTGAGATGAGGAAAGCCCCGCCTGGGCGAGGCGGGGCTTGATCTTTGTGCAATCTTCCTCCGGCTCGGGACCCCTAGCTGGCAGGCGCAGGAGCCCGCCCGTTGGCCTTCGGAGTGATCTGAGAACGTACGAAGCGGTTCCCGCCCTGTCGCAGCGCCTCCTGCAGTGCCTCGCTGGCGGCGAAAAGCAGTTCCTCGGACGACCGCCCGTTGGTCGGAAACGACGCCACTCCCGTGCTCACCGTCAATGGCTGCTCGCCTACGGTGAGCCGTGCCCCAGCAGTCCGGACGATGCGCTCCGCCAGCACGCCCGCCTCGCGTCCGGTGTGGGGGAGGAGCAGACCGAAGCGCGATCCGCGGAGGCTCGCAACCAGGTCGATGCTCCGCACGTTGCCCCGCAGCAGCTTCGCCAGGGAAACCAGGCAGTCATTGTCGAGGTCGCCGCAGTCCGGCGCCACCAGCACCACCGAGAATTGCTGCGGGTAGCGGCGCGCTCGCTCCGCCTCTGCAGCCAGGCGCTCTATAAAGTGGCTCTCTACCGCCAGCTTGGTCGCCGGATCAGCCGGCGCCGGACGAAGTGACAGCGAATATGCGCCCGACGCCGCCCTGGTCCGATCGCTCGCTTCCGCCTCTGCCTCCATCGACTCCGCCTGCGCCTCCACGGCCTTCCGCAGTTTCGCCACGGCGCCGCGCAGCAGGTATGACGCATAGTTCACCGAGATCCCGAGTTTCCTCGCGATCTCCGTCTGGTTCAGGTCCATGTAGTAGAAGTGATGGACCACCTTGCGCTCCAGCGTCTTCAGCCGCGACATCGCATCACGAAGGAAGATTCGGTCTTCGATCGGCAGATGCACGTCATCGACATGCTCGCTGAGCTTCTCCGGATCCACCGCGGGCGCGAAACCGTCATCATCACCGCCGGCAGCATCCAGGGACGCGACCTTGCTCCGCTCTCTCGCGTCCAGCATCCTGCGGATCGTCTCCTGTGTCGTACCCACGCGCTCGGCGATCTCGCTCAGCGTGGGGCTGCGATCGAGTTCCTGGGTGAGCGCATCCGTCGACTTGACGATCTTCGTCGTCAGCTCCTGCACCCAGGCCGGCTGCTTGATGAGCTTGCCCTTGTCCCTGAGATAATGCCTGATCTGCCCTTCGACAAGATGAGTGGCATAGGTGGAGAACTGCACCCCCCGGTCGGGGTCGTAGAGGTCGACCGCGTTAATCAGCCCCATCGCACCCTCTTGGAGCAAGTCCTCGTGCGACTCGCCAAGCCCCGCAAATTTGCGAGCCACCGTCTGCACCAGGTAGAGGTGCTGAGAGATCAGCCGGTCTCTGAGAGTCCTGTCGCCGCTCTGCCGGTACTCGCGTACGAGAGCGCCTACTTCCTGCCGATCCGGCCCCTTGCGTTTGGCCTTTCCCATGTCGCCACGTGGCCCGATCAGCGGGGCGGGCTGCTCCACCTGCATCGGACCCTCGTCTCCTTTCGCAGACTAAAGAGATTCCCGCAGTACGGTGGGTCGCCGTACTGCCGGAATCCCCAGCCAGAATGCCTTGTGGGCGTTTCTGGACCGCCTATCGCAGTGCACAGACCAGCTGCGGCTGCACAGCAACGCAGCCGGCTGCGGCTGCACAGCGCGACCCGGCTCTGCCGTGGCCGCGGTCGCTAACTGCCCAGCGATCCCACCAGAGAGTAGATCGGTGAAATAACCGAAACCGCGATGAACCCCACGATCAGGCCCAGACCGACGATCATCAGCGGCTCGATCAGCGAGGTCAGCGCTTTCAGCGTGGCATCGACTTCCTCGTCGTAGAAGTTCGCCACCTTGGTCAGCATTTGGTCGAGGCGCCCCGTTTCCTCGCCAACCGCGATCATCTGCGTCACCATCGTAGGGAATATCTTGCTGGCGAACAGCGGCGTGCTGATCTTGTCGCCTTCCTTGATACTCGTGCGGGCCCGAACCACCGTCTCCGAGACCACCAGGTTGCCCGCGGTGTCCGACACGATCTCGAGCGCGCGCAGCACCGGAACGCCACTGCTGATCAGGGTGCCGAACGTTCGCGCAAACCGCGACACCGCAGTCTTCAGCATCAAGTCGCCGAACACCGGCAGCTTCAGCTTGGCCGCGTCGATCGCATATTTGCCCTTCTGCGTCCTGGACGCAACTCTCACGAGAACGGCCGAGCCGATCAAGACCACCAGCGCGATGTACCAGTACTTCTGGAAGTAGTCCGACGAGTTCAACATCAGCTTGGTCGACAGCGGAAGCTTCAACCCCATCGACTCGAAAATGGTCTTGAACTTCGGCAGGACGAAGAAGAGCAGGCCGACCAGCATCAGCATGGCGAAGGAGAAGACCACCGCAGGATAGGTCATCGCCGACTTGATCTTGCCTCGCGTCTCCATTTCCTTCTCCAGGAAGCTCGCAAGACGATCCAGCACCTGATCCAGAATACCACCTGCTTCCGCGGACCGGATCATATTGACGTACAGCGGAGAGAACACTTTGGGGTGCCTCTGAATCGCCTCCGTCAGGCTGGTCCCGCCCGCCACGTCGTGTTTCACCTGCCCGATGACATCTTTCAGCCGCGGATTCTTGCTCTGCTTCTGCAAGATGTCCAAACATTTTACCACGCTCAGGCCCGCGTCTATCATCGTCGCAAATTGCCTGCTGAACACCACCAGATCCCGCAGCTTGACCCGCTGCATGTTGTTCAGCATCTCCTGCAGGCTGGCTTTCCCGCGGGACTCCCTGATGCTCAGCACGTGATAGCGGAGATCCGACAGCTTCACGCGCACCAGCTCGACGCTGTCCGCCTCCAACTGCCCCCCGACGGTGCGCCCGCTCTGATCCATCGCGCTGTATCTATAGGTTGGCACGGGGTTTGTCTCCTTCGTAGGCCGACGCGGTAGTGTCGGCCCCTCTCGCAGTCCGGTCGAGTGCTTGTCGCGTGGCTCCAGCGCGATTCCCTCCGCACTGCCGCCACGCTCGCCGGGGCCGTACCGCCGCCGCCCCAGCCGCTGCCTTATCTATTCCGTGTTTTGCGCCCTCCTTCACAGCGTGGCAAGCCAGCGCCTGTAATTGTCCCTATCAACCGCCCGTGAGGCGGCCTCGTCTTCGGCCACTATCCCTGACCGCACCAGCGAGGCCAGAGCTCGGTCCATGGTCTGCATGCCCATCTCTCCCCCGGTCTCCATCATGGAATAGATCTGGTGGGTCTTACCCTCCCGGATCAGGTTCCGGATGCCCGCCGTTGCGATCATCACCTCGACCGCCGGCACTCTCCCCACCCGCGCCGCCTTCGGCAGAAGCTGCTGCGCGATCACCGCCTCCAGCGTGCTCGAGAGCAGCACCCGGATCTGCTCCTGGTGCTGCGGAGGGAATACATCGATGATCCGGTCCACGCTCTGGGGCGCGTTCCTGGTATGCAGCGTGGCCAGCACGAGATGGCCGGTCTCTGCGATCTTCAGCGCCGCGTCGATCGTCTCCAGATCGCGCATCTCCCCGATCAGTATGATGTCCGGATCCTCCCGGACGACCGCTCTCAGCGCCCCAAACATATCGTAGGTATCGCTGCCCAGCTCGCGCTGGTTGATCATCGACCGATGGTGCTGGTGCAGGTACTCGATCGGGTCTTCGATCGTGACGACGTGGCAGCTCCGATAGTGGTTGATGTAGTCGATCATGGCGGCCAGAGTCGTAGACTTGCCGCTCCCGGCCCGGCCCGTGACCAGGATCAGGCCGCTGGTGCGGCCGGTCAGCGCCCGCACCGATGCCGGAAGGTTCAGCTCGTCGAACGTCGGGATGCGGCGCGGCACCAGGCGGAACGCAGCCCCTACCGAACCGCGCTGAACATACAGGTTGACGCGGAAGCGCGCCACTCTCGCGATGCCGTGCGAGAAATCCAGCTCATGCTTGCTCTCGAACGTGCTGATCTGGTGATCGTCGAGGATGCTGTACACCAGCCGCTGGCACTCGATCGGCGTCAGATTCTCGAACGAGAGCGGCGAAAGGCGGCCGTCGATCCTCAGCATCGGCGGCAGTCCGACCGTCAGGTGCAGATCGGAGGCGTGGCGTTCCACGGCCATGGTGAGCAGTTCGTCCAGGCCATAATCGTCGATCTTGTACTTGCGCTGTTCCTTAGCCAGTGTAGACAACTCTGAGCGCCTCCTCCATCGTCGTTACCCCCTCCAGCGTCTTCTGCATGGCATCCTGCTGCAGCGTGATCATACCACCCTCGAGCGCATGCTGGCGGACCTCATGCGTCGGCGCTTTCTTCAGAATCAACTCGCGCATCGTATCGGCGACCGGCATCAACTCGAAGATCCCGATCCGGCCGCGGTAGCCCGTATGCCGGCAGCGCTCGCACCCCCGCCCGCGGTAGAATGTCACCGAGTCGGTGTCGATCGACAGACTGAGCCGTCGGAACGCCTCGACCGGCGGCGTATATGATTCCTTGCACTCCGTGCAGATGACGCGCACCAGGCGCTGCGCCAGCACGCCGATAACCGACGACGCAATCAGGAACGGCTCGACGCCCATCTCGATCAAACGGGCGACCGCGGTGGGAGCATCGTTCGTGTGAAGAGTGCTGAAGACCAGGTGCCCCGTCAGAGCCGCCTCAGTCGCTATCAGGGCCGTCTCGGGGTCTCGCATCTCGCCCACGAGAATGATGTCAGGGTCCTGCCGCAGGAATGTGCGTAGCGCCGTTGCGAACGTGACGCCTGCGCGCGCGTTCACCGCCGTCTGGGTGAGACCGGGGAGCTGGTATTCCACCGGATCCTCGATCGTCAGGATATTCTTCTCCGGGCTGTTGATGGTATTCAGGACCGAGTA
>JBEKKD010000271.1:0-6192 GCA_050010895.1 Armatimonadota bacterium | reverse complement strand
TCCGCAGGCGCATATGCAGAGGAGGATACCTGCCCAGAGAGAAGTGTCTCACAATCGGCAGAAGCCGGTCTGCTGTCCGGCTGCGCGACTCCGATCGCTCTCGAGTTGGCCGCTGCCCGCGCCGTGAGCCAGGCCGACCATGCACTCCGCAAAGCTACGGCCGGGTTGCAGATGTCGACTCCGGTAGCGATGGTCTGACCGAGGAAAGACCAACACGTGAAACTCATGTCGGAGGATGAATAGTCTCATGAAGCAGATGCGTGCATTGGTGGCCGTGCTGCTCGCGTTGGCGCTCGCGCCGTTGGCGGTCGGCCAGACTCCGGCCGGCGGCGCCAGCGCGGCTCCCGATCACCTCGTTCTCACCTGGACCGGCGATCCCGCCGCGACCCAGACCATCACCTGGCGGACCGACACCACGGTGAAGTCAGGGGTCGTGCAGTTCCAGGCTGGCGAAGCGCTCACAGAGGCGAAGGAGGCGAAGGCGACCCCGCGCGAGTTCGCCACCGACCTCGGTCCGACCCGGCTCTTCACCGCGACCCTCACCGGACTCACCCCGCAAACGACATACACCTACCGCGTGGGCGACGGGGGCCGGTGGAGCCCCATGCACACCTTCTCCACTGCCGCCCGGGATGCCGCCGCGTTCGCATTCCTCGTGTTCGGCGACAGCCAGAGCGGCGCTCGGCAGCCGATCTACGCGCCCTGGGAGAAGACCGCGCGCAACGCCTATCGCGCCCACCCGGAGAGCAAGTTCCTGATCAACGTGGGCGACCTCGTGGAGGTGGGCCAGAGCGCCGCTCACTGGGACGCCTGGTTCGCGGCGGCGCAGGGGGTAGTGGACACGATCCCGGAGATGGCGGTGGAGGGCAACCATGAGACCTATTCGCTGAAGCCGGACCCCACAAATCCAGGCAAGCTGAAGCTGACACCCGGGAAGCCCAGCTTCTGGATCGCGCAGTTCGCTCTTCCCCAGAATGGACCGGAGGAACTGAAGGGGCAGGTCTACTCCTTCGACTACGGCCCTGCCCACTTCGTCGTGCTCGACAGCCAGCAGGAGGAAGAGCAGGGCGATATGCTGACGGCGCAGCAGGCCTGGCTGAAGGCCGACCTGGCGGCATCCAGAGCGACCTGGAAGCTGGTCTTCTTTCACAAGCCGCCCTACGGCGTCAGCCCCCTGCGGCCCAACGCGGAGGTCCGTCAGGCCTTCTGTCCTATCTTCGACGCCTACCACGTTGATCTCGTCTTCAACGGGCACGACCATGCCATCGCCCGCACCTACCCCATGAAGAAAGGCCGGCTGGTGCAGAAGCCGTCTCAGGGTACCGTCTACTATGTCGTCGGGCGCAGCGGCAACAAGGTCTACTCGGCCGCCGCCAAGCGCCCGTTCCACGCCTTTGTCTACAACCCGGTGGACCAGCCCAACTACCTGTTCGTCGAGGTGACGCGCACGCGTCTCGTGGTGACGACCGTGAAACAGGATGGCACCATCTTAGACGCTTTCAGCAGCGACAAAGCCGACGATGTTGATTCCGACTCCGTGCGCGCCCTGCCTGCGGCGGCCGCCTCGCGGTGAGCAGCGTGCCGTCGTAGCGGCGATACTGCAGACGTCAGCGCGGCGCTTCTTGTCCCCTGCCACCCGGCAGCCCCCGGGTCCTAGGGCAGTCGCCGCCAGGAAGATGTTCTCAGTGGCGGCACAGCCATCTGTCCCGTCAGGGGCCCGTCGAGCCGGCCTGAGGGCATCGCCCGACTCCGGCTACCCCTCGCCCTGGAATCATCGGCGGGATTCCGTCGTGTGTTGTGGTGTGCTGTGCGCGCATCCGCCTCGGTCGCCCGAGCATGCCGGACCGGCGGCGACAGGACGGGCTTCAGCAGCACCGAAAATGGAACGCGCGGGATGCAGGCAATGACCCTCCCCGGACTGGAATCAGGAGCGATCAGAGTGAGAGCTATCGAGGAGCTGATGCACGAACACCGCGTGATCGAGGTGGTGTTGACCGGACTGGAGCGCATGGCTCAACGCGCCAAAGACAGCGGCGAGGTCAACCAGGGGATGGCCGAGAAGGCGTTGGAGACCCTGCGCCACTTCGCGGACAAATGCCACCACGCCAAGGAAGAGCGCAACCTGTTCCAGTTGATGGCAGAGCGCGGTGTGCCTCGTGAGGGCGGCCCTCTTGGGGTAATGCTGCTTGAACACAAGCAGGGGCGACACCACATCGAGACGATGGCGCGGGTGCTACCGGGGGCCTCGCGAGGAGATACCGAAGCTCTGCGCGTCTTCGCTGCGCACGCGCGGTCCTATGCCAGACTCTTGCGCCAGCATATTGGGAAGGAAGACAAGATCCTCTATCCCATGGCGGAGCAGGTCCTCACAGCGGATGATGACGAGCGCCTCGTGAAGGCCTTCGAGGTTGTCGAGCGAGAAGAGATGGGCGAAGGGGCCCACGAGAAGTACCAGCGGTGGGCCTACGAATCGGCCAAACACCGCGACTGAGTCACTGTGAACTGAGGCCGGTGGCACCCCGCGCAGGTCGTGGATCGTGAGTGTCCTCATAGCCGGTGCTATGGGCCCGGTCGCGATGCCGGACCCAGCGCAGCAGTCGCGCCACGATGGCGATCACCGGCAGCCCCACCCGGTCCGGTCTCTGCTCAACATCCTTCTTCATCCTCGGCGCCCTCCCAGCACAGGGGTCTCAATGATCGCCGGGAATACCACGATTGGGGCTGCAGAAGCGCCTCCTGGAAGCCTAATCACTTTCGCCCAAAGAAGTAAGGGCGAAAGTCATCAGAAGACCAGCGAATATCAGAAAGAAGACGTTCGCCCAATGTTACTGTGTTGGGCGAACGTCCGTAAATGAGTTTCTGGATACTGAGGCAACCGTCACAAGTATTCGCATCTGTTGTATGCGCACGACAGGATACTGAGGACTGACCTCTAAGTATGCTGTATATCAACGACAGGAGAATGTGAAATGGGAGACTGCAAGAAAGACAAGAAGCAGAGCTGCGAGACTGAGAAGAAAGAGGTCTGCGAGACCGAGAAGAAGCAGAGCTGCGAGACCGAGAAGAAGGAGACCTGCAAGCCCAAGGGCTCCTGCTCCAAGTAGTATCCTCCCGCTCCGAGGCGATGGTGTCGTGAGAGGCGGCCGCCATAGAGGCGAGTCCGGCCCGGGTATCAATCGCCTTTGCAGAATTCTGCAGAGGCGATTCGTCTCTCACCCCGAGTTCTGCCCTGCGCAGATTCCTCTTCGCCGTCTCCGCCCGTCCTATGGAGACAGTACGGGCAGGTGCGGTCAGCTTCAGTTGGGAAGAGGCGGCCGAGTACCCGTGCCAACACAACCCCGCCGTGGTGCGACCCGCGGAGGCAGGGCCGCTGTGCGAAGCGCTCACAGGGCCGGACGGCGGGCCACGCCTCTGACGTTGGCGCTGAGCGTGACAGTCACAAGAAGGAGGTGATGGTATGCTGAAGCCACTTGGAGACCACATCGTGGTGAGGCCTGGCCCCGAGGACGAGGTGACCAGGGGAGGGATCGTCCTCCCCGACACGGCCAGGAAGAAGCCGCAGGAGGGTGAAGTGGTGGCGGTGGGGCCGGGCAAGGTGCTCGACAGTGGAAAGCGCGCCCCTATGGAAGTGTCAGTGAGTGATATCGTCGTCTACACGAAGTATGGCGGCACCGAGATCACGGTGGACGGCGAGGACCTGGTGATCCTGGATGAGGGATCGGTGCTCGCCATCAACCCGGAGCCCAAGAGAGTCAAAGGCAAGAAGTAGGTCTTTGGCCGCAGTGCACCGGAGAGAGGATGGTCAGAGGAATGCCAGTGAAGATGCTCTGTTATAGTGAGGACGCGCGCCGAGCCCTGCAGCGTGGGGTCAGGACGGTCGCGGCCGCCGTGAAAGCTACGCTCGGCCCCAAGGGCCGGAACGTGGTCATCAGCAAGAAGTGGGGTTCCCCCACCATCACCAAAGATGGCGTGACCGTGGCCAAGGAGATCGAGCTGGAGGAGCCCTACGAGAACATGGGCGCCCAGCTCGTGCGTGAGGTCGCCTCCAAGACCAATGACGTTGCTGGCGACGGTACCACCACCGCCACCGTTCTTGCCGAAGCCATCCTTGGGGAAGGCATGAAGATGGTCGCTGCTGGCATCAACCCGATGCCGCTCAAGCGCGGCATTGAGAGGGCGGTGGAAGCGGTGGTGGCCGAGATCAAGCGCATCGCCAAGCCGGTTGACACCAAGGCGGCGATCGAGCACATCGCCTCCATCGCCGGCAATGACCCCGAGCTGGGCCGCTTTGTCGCGGACGCCATGGACAAGGTGGGCAAGGAAGGCGTCATCACGGTCGAGGAGTCCAAGGGCACTGAGACCACCGTGGAGGTGGTCGAGGGCATGCAGTTCGACAAGGGCTACATCTCCCCCTACTTCGTCACCGACCCCGAGCGCATGGAGGCGATCCTGGAGGATCCGTTCATCCTCATCCACGAGGAGAAGATCAGCGGAGTCGCAGACATCCTGCCCCTCCTCGAGAAGGTCGCCGCCTCCCGCCGGCCCCTCATCATCATTGCCGAAGACGTGGATGGTGAAGCGCTGGCCACCCTGGTCGTCAACAAGATCCGTGGCACCTTCCAGGCCACCGCGGTCAAGGCCCCCGGCTTCGGCGATCGTCGCAGGGCGATGATGGATGACATCGCCACCCTCACCGGCGGCACGTTCCTTTCCAAGGACCTCGGCATGAAGATCGAGAACGTCGCCCTCGACGAGCTCGGCCATGCCAAGAAGGTCGTTGTCACCAAAGACGACACTACCATCGTCGAGGGCGCCGGCTCCCACAAGGCCATCGAGGGCCGCATGGAGCAGATCCGTCGCCAGATCGAGGAAACCGATTCCTCGTACGACAAAGAGAAGCTCCAGGAGCGCCTCGGCAAGCTGGCTGGTGGCGTCGCCGTGATCAAGGTCGGCGCGGCCACCGAGACCGAGCTCAAGGAGAAGAAGCATCGCCTCGAGGACGCCCTCTCGGCCGCCCGCGCGGGAGTCGAGGAGGGCATGGTCCCTGGTGGTGGCGTGACCTACCTCAACGTCGCCCATGTGCTCGACAAGACCCGCAGGGAGGCCCGGGGCGATGAGAAGGCCGGCGTCGACATCGTCCGCCGCGCCCTGGAGGAGCCGCTGCGCACCATCGCCCACAACGCCGGCGCGGAAGGCTCCGTCATTGTCGGGAAGATCAAGAATGAGGCCCCCGGCATCGGCTTCAACGCCATCACCGAGCAAATCGAGGACATGGCGAAGGCCGGAATCATGGATCCGGTGAAAGTGACGCGCTTCGCGCTCGAGAACGCGGCCTCCATCGCGAGCATGCTGCTGACCACCGAGGCGCTGGTTGCCGAGAAGCCGGAGAAGGAGATGCCGGCCCCCGCCCCGCCGCCTGAGTACTGATCTCCGCGGCGAGGGCCGAGGCGGAGTGCGGTCCCCTCGGCCCTCTTGCTTTGTCTCCAGCCGCCTTGGTGTGTGGGCGCAGGCTTTCCCTCGGGCAGTTGGCTACTGGTATTGGGTACACACGGGCCAGCGACGAAGAGATGACGCTGGCAGAGAAAGGGACAAGAGGATGAAGGCGACTGAGAGGCAGAGAAAGCGCGCAAGGAGGCTCCGGCGCCGGCAAGTCAGGCAGTCCATGGTAGAGATACGGGCGAGAATCAAAGCGAGTGGCGACGATCGGAAGCGGGTCGGCGACGCCTCCTGACCGGAATGATGGATGGGTGCGCCGCCGGATGCGGCCCCATGCCCCGCGGCCCAGCCGTCCCCGGAGTTTACCCTGAGCGCAGCGAACGGGCCTCCTCGCCTCCTCTACTCTTCGCCTCCTCGCCCCTCATCTGTCATTGCGAGGGGCGGCCGTTCGCCGCCCCGTGGCAATCTCGCCGTGGCACGGGTTGGTAACCCGTGTGAAACCGTTGCGTCGGTACTTCAGTCCCGACGCCCCTCCGTTTTGTCTGTAGGGCAGGAGCTTTAGCCGCCTCGGGCGGCTTCAGTCGCCTCGGGTGACGTGTCTTCTGCCCCTCTTCCACAGCAGGAGCCACCATTCCGTGCGCATCAAGCTCATCGCCTGTGAAGTGCTTTTCCGTGAAATCTGCCTCTGCGCGTCGCGCGCCGAGGCCGTCATCGACCTGACATTCCTGCGCCGGGGCCTGCACTCGAACCCGGATA
>JBEKKD010000270.1:0-7411 GCA_050010895.1 Armatimonadota bacterium | reverse complement strand
CTCACAAACCCGAGCGTGCGATTCCCGAATGCGAACCGACGAAGGCGGTACCGAAGGTGGTGAAGAGAGTTACCGCCGGCGCCCTCGACATCGGGGCGTTCGCCGCGGCGAAACACTGAGATGGGGAAGACATGCCCGTCACCTTCGACTATGACCGCTGCCGGGCAGGCACTTCGCCAGGCCATAGGGCGAGGAAGCCGGCCACGCGAGTTCGCCTCTCGATCGGCCATTGTCATCGCTGATCTGGAGGCAGACCCCGAAGTCTTCACCCGGCCGCAATGCGTCCATCTCGGCCCATGGGAGCGCCAGTTGGTACTCCGTATGGCTATCTTCTCGGTAGACGTTGCAGCGTGCGGTGCTTCTCACGGCTTTGGGAACCGCCCCATCAGCCAAGCCCTCCTCGTACGCAACCAGTTGGGATGCGCCCGCCACCTGACCGCACCAGAATCCGTAGCGCAGCAACGGCGACGGAAGCGGAAACAGACTCATCTTGAAGCTGTCGCCGGTGCGGAAGCGGGCATCCCGGGACGGAGGCACAAACACTTCGTCGCATACACGAACCCGCACGTATAGATACAGCCTATCCCATCCGAGGTGCACCTCCGCGCTCAGGTCGGACGGGCCGCCCCAGCGCTTCCATTGGATGAGGCGCCGATCAGCCAGCCAAAGCGGGTGTTGGCTTTCCCATCCGCTCAGATCGTGGCCGCCCGGGCCTGCGCTCTCCACTCTCGTGCAAGAGACCTGAGGTCGCGCGGGACTGGCGGAGGGATGGGGTTCGGGCAGCGCGTCAAGGACGTCCCGGCGCTTCGCCCTCAGTTCGCCGACGACATGCGCGCCGATCTCAGTGAGGTGCCGTGTCAGCTCGCATAGGGCCGGGCAGGGGTGGTCAGGTCGGCCGGTCGCGAGCAGTGCCTGGTGGTAGCATCCTCCACCACAGATGCCGCGGGCGCCGCAGCTCCGGCAGCTCCCGCGGTTCTCAATGAAGAGCTCCTCGGCCCAAAACTGATGCGCTGCTGGCTCGATCCCCTCGAAGACGGATCCCATCCGACAGGCGCGCATCGCAGCAAAAGAAGGACAGGGGTAGATGGTTCCGTCGGGATCGACTGAGACGCTCCACTTGCCGGCTTCGCACCGATAGGGGAGCTTCCCGGGATCCAGTGAGCGCACGAAGAAACGGCCGAAGAAGTCGTAGGGGTGGTAGATGGGCTGGAGATATGAGAGGAGCCGATCCGAGTCCTGCGCAAGCAGGAAGTCCGCGAATTGCGAGTAGCCGGCCTGTACTGCGCCGACGCTCTGCTCGTCGATAGCGCCGAAGCTCCCGGGGGGAAGGCGAACGGGGTTGATGCTGATCCTCGTGAAGCCCAGATGGTAGAGGTGCAGGAAGACTCGCGTGACATCAGGATGGGCCGCCGTGAGCGTGGCGCTCGCCCCGACGGGCGGGCCCAGAGGGTTCACCTCATTGGTCATGAGCGCGCGCAGGTTTCGAGCGACAAGCGCGTAGGAGCCTGTGCCATCGGGGAACTGACGCATCGCGTCGTGGACGTCTGGCGGACCATCTATGCTCACGGTGACCCAGGGCAGCCGCCGCAGCACCTCGTCTGAGGGCAGCTTTGCGAGGTTCGTCGTCTGCCCCCAGTGCCACTCGATCTTCTTCGAGTAACGCTCCTCTTTCGTGCGGATGAGGGCCGCAATCGCGTCGGTGAACGCCAGGTCCATGCGCGGCTCGCCCAGCAGCGTCGAGCGCACCACGACGGTCGGCGCCTCCTTTCCCAGGTCCGTGCAGAGAAAATCGACGGCGCGTTCGGCCACCGCCATGCTCATGGGCGGCAGCGAATAGTCCTCGGCCGCAGGATGAGCAAAGCAGTAGCGGCAATGCAGTTCGCAACTGCGGTGGGTATTGAGGACGACGGTAGGCACGGCATCGGCATACCGCGCACGAGGCCACGGGGCGATGTCCACGGGAGCGCTGAGCGCCTGGCCGGGGGCGCCAATTGCAGCCGCGCCGCGCTCGGCGTCGCCGCCGATGGGCCGCCAACTGCCCGAGGTCTCATCGTAGACAACCTCGCCAATATCGGTCTGGACCTGCCGTGGTGTTCTGTCTGGAGCAGGCACGCTGAACGCTCCTGAGTGTTTGATGCCCTGCCCCGCAAGGGATCCACGCACGTTTCCGCTGCGGAGACGCCGCCGCGTGGGACTTGGTGGTGCGCTATGTCGCGAGTGGCAACTGCTCCTGCGAGGCCCGCTGTTGTAGTTCCTGGATGTACGCCTTGACGATCTCAGGCGCGCCGGCGCATATGCCGTGGGCGGGGCTCCCGTGATGGCGCAGAGCAGCATAGCCGCAGCCGCCCCCGCAGAAGGTAGCGATGCTGCAGTCCTGGCACTCGGGCAGCGTGAGCACGCTGCGATCCCGCCAGCCCCGGAGCCGGCGCGGCCATGGCCGGTATACTGGCGAGTAGGTGCCGACAGCGCATAGCCTGTCGCCGATGGACTCGGGGCAGATGTAGACAAGGCCATCGGGGCCGAAGACATGGACATCTTGGCGGTCTGCTTCACAGTAGTGAAAACGCGGCACCATAGCGGAGTCGCCATCACCCTCTATGACCGAGATCAGATGGTGCAGGACGCGGAAGAGCTGGAAGTCCAGCTTCTGCCTGAGCTCGGGACGGCTCCGCCACAGCCCGAGCACGGGCTGAACGAGCTGGTCCTCCCGCAGCATTGAGGGCGGCGGATTCTCCCCAACGTGGTCGGTGACAGGAGCGAGCTGGCACTTGAAGCTGGGATGCGCCATCCAGCCTCGTGCTTCCAGCAAATCGGCGAACTCTTCGAGCGAGTCCAGGTTCTGCGCATCGACGTTCATCCGCGCGTTCACCTTGATCCCCAGCTCGAGGCAGGTTTCGATCCCTCGCACGACCTGCGCAAACGACCCCGCGCCGCCTTGATGCGTGCGACGCGCGTCATGGACTGACTGGGGCCCGTCGAGGGTGATCTGGGCTCCCATAGCAAGAGCCTTATGCTCCGAGAACAGAGGGGCGAACTGATCGAGGCAGGTGCCATTGGTAACGATCTGGACACTGAAGCCGCCGGACTCGGCACGGTCAAGGATCGCTCCGACCACCTCTTTCGTGGTCGGGAGCAGCGGTTCGCCCCCAAAAAGCACGATCTGACGTTCTCTGGTGGACCTCTCGGGCGCGATGATCTCGGTGGCAGCGAAGGCGTCCGCGACCTGCTGGACGCTCATGACCTGCGCTCTGGAGCGGAGCTGCGCGCTCTCGAAGCAGTAGCTGCAGGCGAGATTGCAGGCGTAGGTCGGGCAGAACACGAACTGGAGCGGCCTCATCGCGCACAACTGCTGCGCTGATTCGTGGACCGCGTTCAGCGCGCTGCGCTCCTCCGACTCGCTCGCGAAGAGGTACCCCCGGTCGCGCAGCGCGCAGAGCTCTTGATCCTCCAGCTCGGGCGTCAGCCCGACGCTCAGCGCCACGATCTTGGCGCGCAGGGCATCGTCGACCACATCGACCGCCCCTGACAGAGCATTGAGCAGCAGGCTCTTGTCTGGGCCGAGGCGGTGCAGGCTGGCGAGCTTGGTCAAGCGCATGCGCATCCGCCCCGCGGCCGTACCTTCAGCAGATGTTGCAGATGAACCAACAGCAGTCGGGGCCCGGTCCGCTCACCGCGGTAGAGGAATACCGTGCGATGGGCCGGCGGGCGCACTCTGCCTGGACGAAAGAGCAAGGCAAGCGCCGCCCAGATCAGAGCGGAGGCGAGCAGGGCGGGGAGCAGGTGTTGTCCGGCGATTGTGACGAGGAGGTTCCAGGCTTGCACGGGCTCATCTCTTCCGATTGCCTCGAGGTAGGGCGCGGGCCCGCCGGCGCAGTTCGGCGATCTTCTCTGCTCCCGCGTCCGGGCTGATGTGGAGCAGGTGGCAGATAACCCGGTCCAGATCGCCGCCCATGTGCCCCAGCACGTTGGCGACCAACTGTGCGGTGAGTTCCTCCAGCTCGACGCGAAGCTTGTAGAGAAAGGCGCCCTGACGCTCCGTACGCGCCAGGATGCCTTTTCGCGCGAGGCGATTCATGCAGTTGAGAACGCCCTGATAGGCGAAGTAGCCGCCCTTCGCGAGGTGATCACAGATCTCGCGCACGGTCACCGGCCTGCCGATTTCTGAGACCGCGCGCAGGACCTGCCCCTCCAACGGGCCGAGGCCCTTGTCGATGCCGACAATGTTCGGTCGCCCTCTCTGAGGCTCAGTCATATCTCCCCCTTCGCTGCAGTTGTCCTGCCAGTAACTCGATCGAGTATATACTAGTAGTGAACAGCAGCCGTGTCAATACACACTGATACCAGGAACAGTTGCCTTGGCATGCGATCTGTGATATATAAAGAGGTATTATCTATATTCTGGAGTATATTTTTGGGGTAGGCCATAGCCGAGGCCGGTCTGACGCCCAATCGGCTCGCGGATTAGGCCGCGCGACGGGGCTGCCAGGCACTCTCGGTCGCACAGGGGACAGCAGGCGAGATGGCCCCGGGTTCTCCGAGTTAGGGGGATAATCGGAGTTGAGGGGACCCGGGGCCGTCGGCCAAAGACATGAGGCGGGGGTTCGATTCGCGACTGGCCGAGGAAGCCACACCCGCGAACTAACGCTCTCAGTGCGGACCAGGTCCGGAGTCTCGATTCTGGGAACGTTTCGACAGGGTATGCCGATCCCGAAACGTGCGCGCCCGTACGGTGCCTGAGATGAGCGGCCGCGGCGAGCAATGACGCAACCTGACGCTGATGGTCCCCGACACCGTGGCGGCAACCCTGATGCGGCGGGGTCAGGCTAGCCCTTCGGCTTTATGGGAATGAGCAGAGCCTCGACCGACTCCGGATCCTCCATGCCCTCGAACCACGCATCGTAGAGCTGGAGCGAGAAGTCGCGGGCTATGCTGTAGGGCCCCGCGTCCAGCCAGGCCTCGATCCGCCGGTTGAGGGCGTCGTAGCCGTGGTTAGGCTCCCCGAGTCCGGGCCGATGAGCGAACACGGCGTACTGGCCCGCGGAGAGCGGCTTCACGAACATCTCGCCCGGCACGGCTTCGATCTGCGTGACCTCCACCCCGACCATGATCCAGTAAGGCTCTCCCGGCGCGTGGCCCTTTGGGTGAGCGTGCAACTCCCACCAGGCGCCACTCACTCTGTGCTTGATCTGGTCCTCCCGGGGCGTGAAGCGCTGCCACAGCGCGCCGATGTCTCCGCCCCAGGACACCGCTGCCGCCGGTCACGGACCTGAGGGCGCGCCCTCTACTGGCGATGTCGCCTCCACCACAATCCTGAAGATGGGAACTCCGCCCTCCCAGAGCGATCCGTCCTCACCCGCGGCGCCGTGCATATTCGGCCGGATGAAGTTGTAGTGGTACCCGCCGCGGGCCTTGTGCATGGGCCCAGTGCCGTTCGTCTGAATGGTGCTGTCGCCCGGGGCCGGGCCCTTCTGATCGGTCTGCTTCACGCGCACGTTGTCGGCCTTATAGTCGGCGGTGATGTGCCAGCCCGCGCTGAGCATGTCGTACAGCCCCCACGCGTTCGGCTGCATCGTCTTCACCGGCTGCGGGTCCTCCTTGGCGCCGGCCGCGCTGATCTGGCCTGCGTACTTCTGTGTGAAACACGGATTGGAGGTTCCCGCCCGCGCTGCGTATTCCCACTCCGCGTCGGTCGGCACGCGGACCGTCCGTCCGCTTCTCTCCGAGAGGATCCGGCAGAACTCCAGGATGTCGGGCCACGTCGCTCGCTCGACGGGGAACCGCTGCCCCACGTGCTCGCTCGGGTTCTTGCCCATCACCGCCTCGAACATTTCCTCTGTGATGGGCGTCTCGGACATGAAGAAGGGCTTCGTCAGCACCACCTCGTGCGGGAATTCGTCCTGATATCGCTGCTGGTAGAAGGGCGACCCCTGGAGGAAGCTCCCCGCCGGTATCGGCACGCAGGTGAGCGTCAGCGTGTCGGTGACTTTGAGGGCGATAGGCTTCTCTTTCGGCATCACGAATGGCTTGTCTGGTGCAAGCATCTGCGCCGGATAGGCGACACTCGTCGGCTCGTACTTGCTGACCGCAATCCACGTGCGGCCGTCCTTCTCAAAGAGCACGCCCGTGAGGGCCAGCACTTGCGAGCCCCATTCGACCTCTTTGTGGAGCCTGTCGGTCAGCGGCCCGGCGCGGCCTCGACGTCCAGGCCCTGCGGCGGCCAGCCCTTGGTCATCAGGTCGGCCACCGTTGCCGCGATCTCCGGCGTGCCCTCGACCGCGTACATCACCGGAAAGTGGTCGCGGTCCTGGCTGGTGCCGTCCCACGGGGAAACCATCGTGGCGCGGTGGCAGACGACGTTCCCCTTGATGGTGACCTCGGGCCCCTGCGGCGCCGGACCGGTCTCGGTCGCCAGACCTCCGGCCGTCATCGACAGCAGCCCGGCCACGGCAATGCTCAGCGCGCACACCACTTTTGACATGCTCTCGCCCTCCTCACTTCGATGCGCCCGGCGTTCCGCGGAAGACCGGTATCCGCAGCGCCCCCGGCGTGTAACTCGCTCCGGCCCGGTGTTCGCGGTACCACGCGCCGGCTGCCGCGTTGAATCGCCCGAAATCTGGGGCCGAAGGGTCATGCAGGTTGATCCCGAGCGTCTGCTCGAGTTGCTCGCGCGTCATCTCGGGCAGCATGATGAGTTTGTCCCAGCCGTTCACCGTAGCGCTGGCGTTGCTCTGCTTCTGAACTTCGATCGGGTCCTGACCGGACAGGTAGTTGTTGGGGCCGATGTTGACGATCGTCTTCTCGTCGACAGGGTTGATCTTGGCCACAAACGTGATTCCCGACGGCGTCGCGTTCTCTCCCTCCGCATAGCGCAGGAACACGTTGTCGTTCCACTCGATCACCTGCGGCTTCGGGATAAGGTCAATGACGTTGAAGGACCAATTGCGCTGCCGCGTGGCTGAGATAACGAACGTGTTATGCGAGATATCCACCGTCCGAACGGTCTGTATGTTGCCGTAGACATCGAACCCGGTGATGATGATGTCCATGGAGTTTACGGGCAGGTGGTCCGACTTGCGAATGACGTTGTTGCGCACGGAGATCTTCTCGAAGCCCGGCTGGAACTCCATCCAGCCCAGGCTGAACTCCGGCGGATCGAGAAAGAGCGGCACGGCCGAATCGTCGAAGAAGTTGCCCTCGATGAGCACATTCGCCCCGCGGTCCTTCAGGTGCGAGCCGCCCGAGTCCGCGACCAGCGGCCCGAAGTAGTTGTTGCGGAGGGTGAAGTTGGCCACTTCTACGTAGGCGTTATGCACTGAGGCGTTGTTGGGCGCGCCGTTGCCGTAGAGGAGGCTCTCTTCGAGAGTGATGTCGTGGACGTGCCTGGCCTCGCTGCCGTAGTTATCACTCGATG
>JBEKKD010000269.1:0-6239 GCA_050010895.1 Armatimonadota bacterium | reverse complement strand
TCGCCCTCGGCATTCTCGTCTTCTGGAGCGCGCGGCACTATCTGCGACAGGTCCTGCGCGATGCCATTCGGGGACGAACCGAGGACGACATCCCCGCGCCGATCGGCTATCGCGTCGCCCTCGGGGGACTGGCGCTGTGCATGGGCTATATGGTCATCTTCTGCATGGCCGCCGGCGCGCGCCTGCCGGTCGCCCTACTGCTCATCAGCCTTGTCCTCGCCTATCACATGGTCTGGGCCCGGCTGCGCGCCGAGAACGGCATGAGCTTCATCGGCTTCCCCTATACCGTCGGCCGCATCCTTCAGGAGCCACTTGGCACCGCCATGCTGCGCCCACAGGAGGTCATCACCATTAACGCCCTCTCCTGGACCTACTGGCCCGGCTGGGGAGAGGGCTGTGAGACTATCACCGGCGCCTCGCTCGATGCATTGAAGATATCCAGTTCCGCCCGCATCCCGCAGCGTCCCCTGTTGGCCGCCGCCTCATGTGGGTTCGCGGTCGCTCTCATCTGGGGCATGATCGTGGTCTTGCGCGGCACCTACGCGCACGGCTTCTGGGACTTTCGCCTGCTCTACGAGAGCTGGATCCCCGGCACGATGCGCAGCGCCGGTCAGAGTAACTACGACGCCGTCACCAGTCCAAGCCATTTCAACCTCGCCGCCACCGCGCCGCTCGCAGCCGGGATGGTCGTCACCTTTCTGCTCGCCGCGGTGCGCGCCCGCTTCTGGTGGTGGCCCCTGCACCCCGTGGGGTATCTCGCGGCAAATGTGTGGGGCTCCCACCAACACTGGTGCCCGATGTTCATCGGTTGGTTGCTCAAGACGCTGGCGATTCGCTACGGCGGTCTGAGGCTTTTTCAGAAGACGATGCCCGCTGCCGTCGGCGTTATCTTGGCCGATCGGTTGCTGGCCTTCATGTGGACCCTTGTCATCGCGCTGGCGCGCCGATAACACGATCCACCAACTCCGCGCGTCATGTACGGATTCTCTTGCATTACGGTTAGGACCGTAATGCAAGAGAATCTGCCGTGCGAGCCTTATGGGGTGCGCTATAGAGTTTCTTGCATTATGGCACTTCTAACCATAATGCAAGAAACTCTATAGGTGCAGCGGCCGGCGAGAGCGAATCCCTCTCTATGTGACGTGGCAGCAGGGACGTCATCCCGCTGTCGCCCGAAAAATCGAGATGCTCTTCCACTCCTGGCAGTTCGCCGTCTTCGGCGTCGTGGTCTACCTGGTCTACCTGCTTCTGTCCAGGAGCAGGTTCTCTCTGCATTGGCTGCTGCTCGCGTCGCTCGTCTTCTACGGCTTTGCCGGCCCCACATTCGTGTTGCTGCTCCTCTACGCAGCAGCCCTCAACTTCGCAGCCGCTGTGATGATGGAACGCGGCGCGCGCAAGAAGCTCTGGCTGGCCGTAGCGATAGTTGGGACGCTGGCCCCGTTGGTCTTCTTCAAGTACTCGAGATTCGCCGTAGAAAGCCTGAACGCGGTGCTGCCGCACGCACGCATCGCGGTGCCGTCGGTGCTGCTCCCCGCGGGCCTGTCGTTCTTCACCTTTCGTGTGCTCGGCTACACCATCGACTGCTATCGGGGTGGCATCGAGCGCGAGAAGAGCTTCCTGCGATTCGCCACCTTTGCGTCTTTCTTCCCGACACTGCTCGCCGGGCCCATCGAACGGGCGTCCCACTTCCTCCGTCAGGTCACAGGCGGCCCCAGACGCCCGACCGCGAATGACCTCGCGGAGGGCATGTCCCTGTTCGTCGTCGGGTTGTTCAAGAAGGTCGCGCTCGCCGATTATCTCTCGCTCTACGTCGGCAAGGTCTACTCCTCCCCCGGCAGCTTCGACGGACTCACCCTCGCCGCGGCCACCTTCGCGTTCGCCTGGCAGATCTACTTCGACTTCAGCGGCTACACCGACATGGCCAGAGGCGTGGCAAAGGCGCTGGGGTTCGACATCATGCTGAACTTCCGCCATCCCTATCTCGCCACAGGGCTGGGCGACTTCTGGAACCGCTGGCACATCAGCCTATCGTCCTGGTTCAAGGATTACCTCTACATCCCGTTGGGAGGAAATAGGAAAGGCACCTTCGGCACCTACCGGAATATGCTGCTGACTATGGTGATATCCGGGCTCTGGCACGGCGCCGCCTGGACTTTCGTGATCTGGGGATTTCTGCACGCTCTGGGGCGGTTTGCCACCAGAGAGCTGGAGCGCACGAGCTTCTACCGGCAGCGAGTCCCGACATTCCTCAAGCAGATGCTCGTCTTCGCGTTCGTCTGTTTCTGCTGGATCTTCTTCAAGGCGAGCAGTCTCTCTGACGCGCTGCTGATCGTCAGGAGGATCTTCACCGCCGGGATCGGTGACCCGAGATTCCCGGTCGCCATGCTCGCCATGTGTCTGGTCATCTGGGCCTATCAGTTCCTGGTCGAATCGCGACTGAAGTGGGTGGCGGAGTGGGCGCCGGCCCGCGTCGCGGCCGTCGGCTACATGGTGCTGCACCTGCTGCTCGTCAGCGGCGGGAGCAGCCAACCGTTCGTGTATCTGCAATTCTGAGAGGCGACGTGGAGAAAGCCGAGCAGACGTTCCAGAACGCCAACCCGATCAGACTCGCCCCGCGAGAGTGGGCGCTGACCGCTCTGCTGTGTCTGGGCGGCATCTGCCTGCTGCCGCTCGCGTTGCCATTGGCGGGGACGCGCCTCCCGCGCCCGGACTACCGTGTGCCGGGCGAGTTGGGGAGCGACTACTGGATGTTCAGGCAATGGTCGCAGTATGCGCATGACAAATACACTGTAATGGTCCTCGGGGATTCGGTGGTGTGGGGGCAGTATGTGCAGAGCCGCGACACGCTGACGCACCATCTGAACGAGTTCGCCGGGGGCAGCACGTTCGCGAACCTGGGCGTCGACGGCCTGCATCCGGCTGCCATGGCGGGGATGGTCTCATACTATGGCAAGGGCGTCCACGACACGTCTGTGCTGGTCCACCTCAACCCCCTGTGGATGAGTTCGGCAAAGCAAGACCTGCAGACCAGAGGCGAAGAGCGGTTCAACCACCCCAAGCTGGTGCCTCAGGTTGTGGGCCGCCCGGTCTCCTACGCGCCGACGCCGGCCGAAGTGATCGAGGCGGTGCTCGAGCAACAGGTGCCGTTCTTCAGTTGGAAGGAGCACCTCAAGATCGCCTATTGGGAAGGGATGGCTTTTCCGGACTGGAGCCTCGAGAATCCGTACGTCGTTACCCCCAAGGGCCGCGGGCCGGACTCGTTCTCGGGTGACGAGCCCGGCAGCGAACCGATGACCTGGCAGAAGAGGGGCATCGCTCCGGCGAATCTGCCGTGGCTAGAGATGGAGCGCTCGTACCAGTGGCGCTCGTTCAAGCGCGTGGTCTCGGAACTCAGATCGCGCAAGAACCGCGTCTTCGTCATTATTGGGCCGTTCAACACGTATGCGCTGACGCCGGAGAGCCGCGCCCGGTACGCCGGGCTGAAGCGCACCATGGAGCAGTGGCTGGATCGAGAGCGGATCCCGTACTCCGCTCCGCGACTGCTGCCAACAGATCTATACGCTGATGTAAGTCATCCGTTGGGGGATGGATACCGCAGCATGGCGAAGGAACTATGGGAGTCTCCCACGTTCCAATCCTGGTTGAGGGATGGCATGAGACAGAAGGAGCGAGAGTGATGAGAACCGCGATGTCTGGGCGCGGCCGGTGGGTGGCGGCGCTGATGGTGCTACTGCTGGCGAGTGCCGCTGCGGCCTGGGCGCAGGAAGAGAACTCGGGCGATACGGCACAGGCCCCGGCCGCGCTCACCACGCCGGCCGCTGTTCGCCTCTGGGACACGGTGACCCCGCTGAAGATGCCCGTCAGCGTCAAGCAGCGGAATGGCTGGCGCGCGGTGGCCGCGAACGCGACCTCGCAGGTCAAGGGTGACCTGGTGATGGAGACCGACGCGCTGTCGGCCGTGTTCGCCTCTCGTCTCGGGAAGGTGCTGGTCTTCGCATCCGCGGACCCGAGCCGAGCCAGAGCCGAGGTGTCGCCAGTCGAGCCAAAGGGCAAACCGGCGACGCTCGCAGCCAGTATCGCCGGGCAGCCGGGCGGCGCGGTCACCGTGCGGGCCGATTTCCGCGCGCCAGGAGCCAAGATCCTTCCGATCGCGTTCTCGTTCAGCAACGACCACATCCTGAGGGTGACGCCCCAGGGAAAGACCCGCGGCATTCACCTGCTCTCGCCCATGGAGCTTGCCATGGTCCCGAGCTTCGTCGGCGAGGACCTCATCTACGATCCTCGGAACTACCCCAAGGCCAAGACGCTCACCATCCCCTCGGAGCACATGCTGCTGGGCCTGCTGAAGGGCGAGCGCAGCGTCTTGGTGATGACGTGGCAGGCAGAAACCGCCCCCATCCAGCTCACTGTGAACAGGCCCAGCCGGGGGAAGGCGAGCATCGCAGCGGCTGATGTCGTGGGCGGAACGGGTCTGTCGCTGGCATCGCTGGATGCTCCCGGGATCTGGCACAGGGAAGCTCTGAACTCGTCCTTTCTCGAGCGAGATGTCGCCATCTCCTGGAAGCCGCCATTCCCGGCGCTGTGGCTGACCCAGCTCTACGAAGACGATGTGAAAACGACCTACGAGTTCAGGGGTGCGAAGGAAGACACATGGCGCGGCGGCAGCGTGGGGAACTATACTTTTCCGACGTGGTTCTCGGGTGAGAAAACGATGCTCTCCCTGGGGAAGAAGATCCCGCCGCAGGGCGATGCCGTGATCTATTCCCTCGAGCGCGCGGACGAAACCCCCGAGCGCGTGTTCAGCCCGATCGACATCGCGAAGGCCACGCTGACCGGCGACGTGCTGGCCCATCTGCTCGACGTGGAGGGGCGGGTGGCCTGGTTCCCGGAGCGCCCGAATAGGGTGATCGGCGCAGCCACCTGCGCCACCACCGATGCGCTGAAAGCGATCTTCGATGCCGGCGAGGAAGTGGAAAAGCAGGAAATCGTCAAGGGCGGCGTCGAGGACATGTACTTCTACCTCACCTGCATGTTCGAGCGAGATGGGAGATACTACCCGTTCGCCAAGGACATGATCGCCTACCTCAACGCCCAGGAGAAAGCGAAACCGCGATTGGCTCCCTACCTCCGAGGGTTGCGCTCCATCGCCGACCAGATCGTCACCACCTACGACAGCGCTCGGGATACCTTCAGGGACATGGACTACGCCCACGAGTTGGGCGACAAGACCATCGCGCTGGCAGCCGAGAAGCGGCCGGACAATCCGCAGCGAATGGTGGACCTGAAGCAGGACTGGACCAGCATGGGCGGTTCGCTGGAGGGGGTGGCGAGGACGGAGCACACGCTCGCCAGGTCGCTCTATCAAGAGGCCGGATATCGCGCGGCCACCATCCCCGAGGCGGCGCCGATCGCCCGAGAGATTCGCAGGCGCGCGAGGCAATGCCTGGAAAAGCCGGAGAGCTATGAGATCTGGGCGAACGACTAATGCGCCGCGCACAGAGGCGCGTCATGGACCGGGAGGAGACACCATGCTGACGACACGATCTGCCGCGATGGCACTGCTCTGCTGCGCGATGGCGCTTGCCGTCGTGGGGCTCACGCCGCTGGCATTCGGTGGCAGTGCGCCGAAGACGACGAAGACGAAGTCGGGAGTGGAGATGGTCCTGCTTCCGGGCGGGACGTTCATCATGGGAGACGCGAAGGGCGCGCCGGACGAGAAGCCCCACAAGGTCTCCGTCAGCGCCTTCTATATCGACAAGTACGAAGTGACCCAGGAGCACTATCGGAAGATTGTGG
This sequence comes from Armatimonadota bacterium, assembly GCA_050010895.1. Classification (GTDB taxonomy): domain Bacteria; phylum Armatimonadota; class Hebobacteria; order Hebobacterales; family Hebobacteraceae; genus JBEKKD01. The sequence continues at coordinate 443 of JBEKKD010000269.1, read as the reverse complement.
GCTCCGACTACTCGCGCTGGAAGAACAAGAACGCCCCGGTGGAGCAAGTCACCTGGGCCTCGGCCGCGAAGTACTGCAACGCCCGCTCGAAGGCCGAGGGGCTCACCCCGTGCTATGACACCGCGACCTGGACGTGCAACTTCTCCGCGAACGGCTACCGCCTGCCCACGGAAGCCGAATGGGAATACGCGGCTCGCGCTGGCACCACCACCAGCTATTCCTTCGGCAACAGCGCCTCCGCGCTGCCGAGCTTCGCCTGGGTGAAGGACAACAGCGGGGGCCGCCCTCGCGAAGTCGGAAAGAAGCTGCCCAATCCCTGGGGGCTGTACGACATGTATGGAAACGTCGCCGAATGGTGCAACGATCTCTACGCGGTGGACTACTACCAGAAGAGCCCCGTGCAGAACCCGCGGGGCCCGGCATCCGGCAGCAAGCGGGTCGTT
>JBEKKD010000268.1:0-6242 GCA_050010895.1 Armatimonadota bacterium | reverse complement strand
CAGCGAACTCAACAGCTCACCCGCAAACGCTTCCAACCGCTTCCGACAAGCTTCCAGCTCTCGTGTCGTCATATCCCGCTATTACCACGCGGGCTTGTATTATTCTAACGGAGTAATATTAGGGAGGTCCTATCCGCAGTCCACTTTGGCAGCCTACGACCTAAAGCCCGCGTCCCACGAAGGTTCGCGCTTTCTCTCTCTCACGAAGCACTATGACACCCACAAAATTCGCGACTATCCGGTTATCTTAAGTCCAAGTGTTGAGCGGGGAGACGAACTACTGAACAGACTCCTCTCTCCGCTGCAGGATGCCGATGCGTATCGATGGTACGAGTGCCGCCTGGCGATCACCGAGTGGCTGCGCACCGGTGGCCATGACCTCTCGCCATCGCTCGATCTGTATGGACTGCTATGCGGGGACCGGGGTGTTCTCCGGGGCGTCGCAGCGATGCTTGCGGCCAAGTGGGAACTCGGGCAGGGCGAGTGCGGTCTCGACCCGGACCCAGGGGCATTCATGTTCCCCCCTCCCCGACTGTCAGATCTCATGGAGCAGGAGCGCTTCATGGAGGACGTGCTGACAGGCGGGTTGATCGACATGGAAACCGATCGAGAGTTCAACACGCGGCAACTCACGGATGAGCAACTGGAAGACATGTGGGATTCAGTGCGGGAATCGCAGCGTCGGTTAGAGCAACTCTTCTCGGACGCGAGGGCCGGCCACCTCGGCCCGGAGTTTTCGCCCGAGTTCCAGTCGTCGCTAAAGGGTGTGATGGCCACAGACTACTGGTCGCTTCCAGAGCCAAAGCATATGTACTTTTCTCAGGTATGGCAGGTGCGCTACGGGGACCGGGAGCTATTCGACGACCTCGTGGGCAGACTGGCGCTCCTGGATGAACTGGGTGAGTGGCTGCTCCTCAGAGACGCGGCTGGGGACTGCAGAAGGCAGATTGATCGAGCTGGCGGATTGCTCAGCGAAGGCATGAAGGATGCTGCCGCGGTCATCTGTCGCTCATCGCTGGAGCGCGCCCTGAAGGCGAGAGCTCGTGCAGTGGGCATCCAGATCGACCCGAAGACGCGCGCCGCAAAGGTCAGCGAGGAGTTGGTCAAGGCCGGTGTGTACGCCGACATGCGGCACAAGCAGGTAACGGCAGCACTGGGTATCGGCAACGCAGCCGCACATGGCCAGGACAGTCAGTACGACGAGGGGGATGTGCGCTGGATGATTGAGACCGTCAAGGAACTGCTGGACCGCCTGCTGGGCACCGATTGATAGGGGTGCCTGCCTGCTGCCAACGAATGCCCTGCCGGAGTTCAGGCGGAACCTGTGCGCCACAGACGCCATGATAAGGCAGAAGACGCCCTCGGCTGAGAGCGCCTCAGGTAGAGAGAGGGCTCCACCCGAGAACGTTGGTGGAGGCTGCGGGGGTCGAGCCCACATTCGTAGCGCGAGTCGAGGTCGCCGGCCCCACCACACGCGGCGCCATTCTGCACTCCGCGGGGGCTTCCCGAGGGCGGTTCTGGGTCTGATAATACCGGTTACCGGACGCGGGTTCCGATCGGCAACCGCGCACTTGCACACCGATGAGCCGGAGAGCAACTGCGCCGGGGGGTCTGTGACCAAGAAAGCGAAGTCAGCAGGCTTGATCCCATTCATCGGGGGCGGCCAATGCTGCAGGAAGCCCCTGTCGTGAGTCGCCGCGTCAAACGCTCGCACCGGCATCGGCCTCGCAGACGGGACCTCGCAGCGACTCGTCCGCAGGGGTACGGGCCGGTCTCACTTGGCACCGAAAGATAGTGATCTGGAGACTGCACCAGCGAGCTACTGACGCGCCGAGGCACGGCGCTATGAGATCACACGCTACTCAATTGCCCTGGATCACCTTGAGCGCAGCGCCGAAGGTCTCCCTGGCTTCCTCCGGCGTGGCGATGCCGACCACCACCAGATCTACCTCCGGCCGGCCCAAGGTGTAGGTCGTGCCCTCCTCAGGAGGGATGCGGGCCATCGCGAGCGGCTTCATACCCACCACCACCCGGTCAGTGGCCGCGATCGCCGCCAACGCCGACTCCCGCGACGGCCGCATATGCCATCCGAGCATGTTCACGGGCGTGTTGACCACGGCCACATCGTGGCCCGCCATAGCCGGGACGGTGTGACCCGCGCTGTGAGTAGAGGCGCCTGGCACCAGACCCAGGTCCCTCATGCGCGCCATGTGGTCAGCGAACTCGGGCGCGAAGTCCTGCGTCTCAGGACGGTAGAGCCTATCAGTCACCTGTTCGTGGAGGAGCCCCACCTGGGAGTTGGCCCGCTTCAGTAGATCGGCCTGCTGCTGGAAGCCGGGACTGAGGATGGCGAAGGTCGGAATGCGGACGCCTGTCGCCTCACATGCCTGCGAGAGGGCGTTCGCGATCAGCTCCTGGCGCGGGTGATCGAAGGACAGCATCATGCCTCTCACGCCGGCCTCGAGCGCAGCCCGGATCACCGCCGAGATGTGCTCTTGATCGGCGAACCTCCGCTCGTACTCCTGGGCACGGGCCTGACTGTAGTAGGAGTAGCCGAGGAATGGATTGTGCCCTAAAATCACGCGCGTGAACGTGCGGTCTTCTATTCCCACACACGGAAACGTCGGTGTCTTATCCGCCATCGGTGCCGACTCCCAGAACGACTCGATTCGTGAACCAAACTGCTGTTGCCTCTGTCGACGATCAGCCGCCAGAGAGAATGCCGGCGGTGCCCACGGAACGGGCGCCGGCATACGCCAGCGCCCGTCCGCATTACCGTCCAGTGCTGCACACGCCGACCAACCGGCGGCGCGATCCAGGCTGCTATGGATACTCCGAGACCGGCGGGAAGCGGCAGCCCAGCAGGTTCTGGAACTTGTCGCCGGCCGGCATGAACGGCCCGTTCTGTCTGCCGTTCTCGCCGTCCATCTCCGCACGGGTCGGCTGGCGGCCGCCCCACAGGATCGCCTCCGAGTCATACCAGGCGGCGTGGCCGTCGGCGAAGCCCAGGTTGTTACCGCCCAGGTGCCGGGCTCGGACGCCCTGAGTGGTCTTGCGCGCATTCACGTCGGTGCGGTACGTTGTCTGGTTTTCGGTATACGGGTAGCCGACGCAGCCCCAGCCCGACTCGCAGACTGCACAGTTCACGCCCTCGCAGGCGATCCGGCAACCCTCGTAGGCGAAGCTGTAGGTATGCCATCGCTCCACGTTCCCGCTGCAGTCCCCGACCACCACCCACTTGGTGGGATCATCCATGGCGCCGGTTTTGACATCGCGGTTCAAGCGGACGGTCGCGTAGTTCAGCTCGAATGCTCCCGTGCCCCTCCCGCCGCCCGCACACCTCTGCTGGAGGATGGTGTCGGTTACGTCGCCGCCCCACCCCGCCGGGAACGGGTTCATGCAGACCATGCGGCTGCATTTTCCCTTGCCTACCGCGTAGGTCCACCAGTCCGGGATGCACCAGTTGATGCCGAAGTCGACCCCGGCCGGGCCCGAGGGGCAGTTCCAGACGTCTCGATTCTTGACGTACTCGTCAAGAATCACCGGGTCCCGAAGGTACGGGTTATCCTCGTCCTTGATCCAGCACGTTCCGCCGCCCCAACTCAGGAGCGTCTGGAGCACCAACGGGTCATGCTCGGCGGGTGGGAAGCGGTCATAGTCCGTGAGGTACATCTGGTAGGCGAGGGCGATGTTTTTGATGTTCGACAGGCACTGAATCTTGCGCGCCGATTCACGAGCGCGCGCAAACACGGGGAACAACATGGCGGCGAGGATCGCGATGATCGCGATCACGACTAACAACTCAATGAGTGTAAATCCATTCTTCCTGCGTACCATCTGACTCCTCTCCTCCTAGCACTTTCTGGAATCCGGCACTGCAGATGAAGGCACAACTCCCTGAGCGGCAACTGATTATGGCTGGCTGGCCACCTCCTCTCCATCCCCTGGCGGACGTGCAGTGGTGTTCCCAACCACCAGCGTCGGTGGCAGCCGTAGCTGGACCCGCCCCGTGCTCGCCCCCCCTGAGACCTCGGACATGAGCACTTCCAGGGCGCGGCTGCCGATCTCCTCCGCCGGCTGGCGTACGAAAGTGAACTCCAGGCCGATCGCGGGAAAGAACGGGGACTCATCAAATCTGACAACGGAGAGCTGCTCGGGGATCCTGAGCCCCTGATCGTGAGCCCACTTCAGAGCCACGCAGGCGTCATCTGTGGTCGCACACACAATCGCAGAAGGCGGCATGGGGAGCGATGAGAGCTTCCCTCCCAATGCTGGCTCCAACTCTCTCCACTGCCGATCGGGGTCGAACGGGTCACCTCCCTGCGGCGCCGCGACAGCAGGGCGGTCTATTATGAACTGGGGCGCCAACTCCATCCCCCGGTCAGCCAGCGCTGCCATGAAGCCCTGGAGACGCTCTCGTGCCGAGGAGACAAACTCCGCTGGCGTGCTGAGATACGCGATGCGGCGGTGCCCGAGTTCCAGCAGATGCTGAGTGGCGAGTCGCGCTCCCAGCACGTTGTCGCTTCCCACGAACGGCGCAGACACTGCGTCAAGGTAGACATCAACGAACACGAACGGTATGCGCAGGTCATCGAGTCGGTACAGATAGCTGGCATCCTGGCCGCCATCGCGCGAGAGTGGCCCCAGAAGGACCAGCCCCTCCACCCCTTCGCCCACCAGAGTCCTGACCAGTCTCTGCTCCAGGTCCCTGGCACCGTAAGAGAAACAGAGCGACAGGAAGTACCCGCAGCGTCGTGCCTCGATCTCGATCGCGCGTGCCAGCCGCCACATGTACGGGCCGGAGATGTCAGACATTATCAGCCCCAGCACCCCCGAGCGGCGCCTACGCAGCGCCGATGCGCGACGGTCAAGCTCATAGGAGAGCTGTCTGGCAGCGGCCAGCACCCGTTGCCGAGTCTCTGGAGTCATGCGCCCGGTGCCGCGTATAGCTGATGAGGCGGTGGCTGGAGAAACGGAGGCGAGACGCGCCACATCCGCGATAGTGGGCCTGTGCTTCGAGAGGAGATCATCCCTGGCCCTCGCTGTCTTGTCGTCCGCCATCGAGCGCTCCCGAGTTTAGTATTACGCTGAGGCAGCTGGGCTATCGGATCCCGATAGGACCGTCTCGACCCGGATCTGCTGAACGTGCTTCGTGGTATAACGTTACACTGGCACTAATGTACGGTCCGGGAACCGTCCTGTCACGAAACCTTCTCCCGAATCTCCCCGCGCAGCCTGCCAGCCCGTGGCGGGTGCCAGGTCCCCCAAGCCACTTCAGGGCACGGCTCATCGGACCTCCTCCTATTCGGCGGATTCCTCACTGGCTCTGGTCTCACAATGTGGTGCCTGCCCGCGCTTCCCATCACCTCCTCTTAGCAGGGCACCGCTCCCAGGGCTGCTGTTCTGGAAATGTTAGACAACTGTACCATAGCATCGGGTCATTTGTCAAGAGTTACCTGACATTATGCAACAACTTTTGCAATGGCCTGGAGGCGCATCCATGGTACCATCCCGCCACAAGCGGGCAATCCACACCATTGAGGTTTCCATCAAGTCGGGGCCGGCTTAGCCAGAGACGCGGGTGCGCTACAGTGCGCACGTCCTGGTCGCCTCCGACCGGCAACGGTCAGGTGTCTACTGACCCTTCACAGTTGTCGCGCAAGAGCGGCGACAATCGTCTGCAATGCTTGACAAATAGCGCGCGGATTGGTACGTTTAGATCGCTGATTGTGGCGTTGGGAGGCGCGCGTGTTCGAACGCGGGTGTTGCGTTGCCCGAGAGATTGCCTTGGCTGATGGCACAGAAAGAGAAAGAGTGGCAGACACTAGGTCAGCGGTGGCACTGGTATCGCACACCCTGGGGGAACTCCTCGCTGAACTCGCCCCGGGGGACCGCCTTCCTGCAGAGACGGCGCTGGCACGGCAGCTGGGTGTGAGTCGCGCCGCGGTGCGTCTCGCTATGGAGACACTGGTCCGCGAGGGGCGGATCGAGCGGCGACGCGGGAGCGGCACGCGCGTGTGCTCGCCGGTCACTCCATCGCCCCAGGCCGACCCGCCTGTCGCGGTCATGTTCCATGCGACAGCCCTGCGCTCTCCCTCCTACTATTACGGCGAGCTGCTGGCAGGGGTGAACGAGGCGCTCTGGGGCCTCGGGATACCCCATCGCTTGGTGGAGACGCCGGCGAAATGGTGGGAGGCGCCGGAGCTGGCGGACACCGCCGGGCTGATCGTACTGCACCCTCT
>JBEKKD010000267.1:0-6245 GCA_050010895.1 Armatimonadota bacterium | reverse complement strand
ATTGGTGAGGCCAGCCCACCGCGGTCGCCTGATTCGCCCCCAGGGCTCTCCACCTGTCGTCTCGGGTGTTGGTCACACTGGCGCGCGAGCCGACAGGGCGATCTACCTCCTACAGCAGCGGCGCCTCGGGGTGCTCCCGCGACGGCACCACGACGGCTCCCTGAGAAGTGTCGGCCGGCACGGGCCCACCGGGCGAGACGTCGGCAAAGGCCTTCGCCGCCCATGTCTCCATCGCATCGTAGTTGTCGCGCCAAGTGGTGTACATGACCCCTGCGATCCCTGGGATGTCGCGGGTGCGCTGCATCCAGTCCTCGATGACGGAGCCGTCCGTGTCGCCCTCGCCGCCGTTGTCGGAGAGGATCTGCCTCAGCCCGCGATCTGCGAAGAAGCCGCAGTTGGCGCCAAGCAGCGGACTGTACCAATTGATGATGCCCATATCCGGATCGAGGCACTCCCAGGACCCGCGCATGGTGCCGTTGCAGAGGAAGTAGCCGTCCACGGCATTCGCCATCGGGTCCACCATATCGCCCCAGAGCCACATTTCCGCGCCGGGCTGGACCTCGCGGATGATCTGGGCGGAACGGCGGAGGTGATCGGCGAGGAGCTGCCCCGGAGTCATCCCGCGGCTGTGGCAGGCCTCGCACCAGTTGGCGACGCGGACCTCGTCGTAATCCATGAGGTAACCCAGAGGGTGGAAGAGATCCCTGAGCATGGTAACCTGCTCTCGCCACTCTTCATAGATCTTCTGCTCACTGAGACAGCCGCTGTTCTTGAACTCGTAGATCATGGACGGGTGGTAGTAGCTGACGCGCAGTCGCTCCCCGTCCTGGATGCGAGTGTCAGGGGTGAGGAGCACAACGGGCGGCTCGTGGTAGGGATCGCGCACGTGGAAGCGTGAGTCCACGATCGGCGTGAAGTCCCGGCCCTCTTCATACCGCGTGCCGTTCTCGCCGCGGATGATGATCGGACAGCCGGGGCGGCGCAGCACGTTGACCAGCGGGATCTCTTCGAGAGTGAAGTCGTCCATCCAGAGCTGCCCGGACTGCCCGGGGAAGTACGCGCCCAGGGAGATGATCGCCTCAGTATGGTCGAGGCTGTTGAAGATGACGTGATGCTCTGTCCAGTCCTCGAAGGGCTTGACGCGCGTGTTCTGGAAAGTCAGCTGCTGGCGCGACTTCGGATCGGTGAGGGTGATCCCCACGCCTTGGCCGCTCGGAAGCAGGCCGAGGGTGCGCGTCCAGAGGGAGGCGCGGTAGTGCCGGAATGGCTGAAGGCGGACCCGCTGGGAGAGATAGCAGTGTCCGGAGTCGGGCACCATGTAGACGGAGATCTTCCCACTGTGCACCACCTTGTGCTCGACGAACGCGCGCTTGCCCGCGTCAGAGAAGAGCGTCCAGTAGGCGAAGCCGTCACTGCGCACGCGCTCGAAGCCGGCGTTGCGCACGGTGGTCGGGTTATCGGGCTGGAAGTGGAGGACATTATCGCCAGCGACGAAGAGCGCGTCGCGAACAGGCAGACCCTCGGTGTAGTGCGTGTCCATGGAGCGGCCCATGATGACCGGGATCAGCGCCAGGCCGTGGCGCGCGGCCGCTTCCTTCAGCTCGCGCGGCTTCGCTGGCGCGAGCTTCGCCGGGAAGACAACGCCGTTGAAGCCGGCCGCCTGCGCCCTGGGGAAGCGCGCGATCATCCGCTCCACCTCGGTCGGCTCGGTCATATCGTTCCAGAAGAACAGCCAGCGATGAGCCATCCTGAATCCTCCGTGGCAGTGTCGATTCGCCATGAGGTGAGTGGGTCCCTCGGGGAGCGACAGGATATACACAGGTTGCGACACAAGGTTCACTGACGCCCTCCCACACGGCCACTATACTAGCGAGCAGGTGAGATATCCTGGGGCCACAAATTGGCTCGAACGGAGTCCTCCCGTCCCCTGCCGAGTTCAGTGAGCGATGGCGGCACACAGGGGTGTGGCTCTTCCCGTAGGCGTCTGGGCGGGCTGAAGCTCATCCGCACGAGGGCCCGGAGCGGCCGTCAACCAACCAGGGAGAAGCGCGCATGACAACTGATGCATCCAGGCTGGCGATTGATGGTGGTGAGCCAGCGCGCATTACGCCCTTTCCGTTTCGTGCTCAGGGATTCGGCGAGGAGGAGATGGCGCAGCTTGCCGAAGTGGTTCACTCAGGCAAGCTGAACCGTGTTGGGGGCGCCAAAACCGAGGCGGTAGAGCGAATCTTCTCTGATCTGATCGGCGTGAAGCATGCGCTCGCCGTCAGTTCCGGCACGGCCGCACTGCACACCGCACTCGCTGCCATCAATCCCGACCCCGGCGACGAGGTCATCACCACCCCCCTCACGGACATGGGGACGGTCATCGGGATCATCGCCCAGGGAGCAATCCCGGTCTTTGCCGATGTGATACCAGGCGGCTACCACCTCGATCCCCAGTCGGTGTGCGCCAACGTGACCAGCCGGACACGGGCGATCATCGTGGTGCACAACATCGGGCAGTCGGCCGACATGGATGCCTTCCTGGCCATTAGTAAGGAATATGGCATCCCCATCATCGAGGACTGCGCCCAGGCCTATCTCACTACCTGGAAAGGCACGCGCGTTGGCGCCATGGGACTCATCAACTGCTTCAGCCTGCAGCAGTCCAAGCACATCACCTCCGGCGACGGGGGACTGGTGATCACCAATGATGATGCACTCGCGCAGCGCGCGCGGCTCTTTGCGGACAAGGGCTGGGACCGCACTGCGGAAGGGCGCGGGTATCCGTTCTTCGGCATGAACTACCGCATCAGCGAGCTGCAGTCAGCGGTCACGCTCGCGCAGCTCGGAAAGCTCGAGCGCATCTGCTCCCGGCGCAAGCAACTCGGGGACTTGCTGACGGAGAAGCTAGTGGGCCTCCGCGGCATCTATCCGCCGCAGCTCCAGGAGGGGTGCGATATGACGTATTGGTTCTATCCCCTCCGTATCGTCGAAGAAGAACTCGGCCGATCACGCGAGTGGTTTGTCACCGCGGTGCGCGCGGAAGGCATCGGCTGTGGGGCCTGGTCGGGACTGCTAGGGCAGCCGCTCTACCTCTTTGAGGTGTTCTCGGAAGGACGCACGTTCGGCCGATCGCACTATCCCTTCGATTCGCCGTCTGCCTCCCGCCGCATAGAGTACGGGCCAGGCCTCTGTCGAAACGCGGAACGGGCAGCGCGCGAGCTGGTGGCGATGGGTCTGCATGAGTTCTACAGTGAAGGTGACATTGGGGACACGGCCAGGGCGGTCCGAAAGGTGGCCGAGGCAGCGCGGCGCGGCTAAACATCATCGCGATCAAGGTTTAGGCCGTACACGGCGGAGTAGGTCCCCAGACGGGGTTTCTGCCGCCATACGTGATGTTTGCGTCCAACTTCGAACGCAAACATCTTTAGGTGCGCGACGCGGACCTGAGTCGCGAACTGGGGCGCATCTGCGCCCGCGCTTAGCGCGAACTCAATGACTTTCGCCCAAAGAAGTGAGGGCGAAAGTCGTCAGCAGACCAGCGAATACCTGAAAGAGGACGTTCGCCCGATGTTACTGTGTTGGGCGAACGTCCGTAGGTGGGAGATCGATGAAGACCTTGATCGTGACCGACATCGAAGGCGTTGGAGGGATATTCTCTCTCAAGCAGAGCCGGCAGAAGACCACGGCGACCGAGGAGTTCTTCCACTACCACCAGGAGGCCCGTCGGCTGCTCACCGGGGAGACCAATGCGGCGGTGCAAGGCGCCATTGATGGCGGCTGCGACGACATCATCGTGTGGGACGCGCACCAGAGGGGCCACAACCTTGTCGTCGAGGACCTCCATCCCGGGGCCCGTTACATCATCGGGGACGGCTACCGAGTGTTCCCGATCGACGGCTCATTCGATGCGATGGCGATGGTCGGCATGCATGCCATGGCCGACACACCGAACGGTCTGCTTGAGCACACCCAAGGCGCCGACGTTCTCTTCTACTCGGTCAATGGGGTCGAGATGGGCGAGATCGGCCAATTCGCGCTGGTGGCCGGCCACTATGGCGTCCCAGTGGTGTTCGTCTCCAGCGACGGCGCGGGATGCGCGGAGGCCACGAAGCTCCTAGGAGATCGGACTGTCACCGTGACCACAAAGCTGGGCCTGGCGCGCGAGGCGGCGCTTCTCAAGGCCCCTGAACTCTGTCGTACGCTCCTCCGTTCTGGCATGAAGGAGGCGATGGCGCGTGTGGGCGACCCAGCGGTGCGGCCATACAAGCTGACGCCACCCTACTACGTCATCTGGGAAACGATCGCGGACCGGACCCACATGCAGAGCGATGAAGAGCTGACCAAAGGGCGCACCCGTTTCGTCACCCGTCACGAACGCGTCCGCGATACCGTGCCCTATCTGGACTTCCGCGACCCTCTGTGATCCTCCGGCCCACCCCGCGAGCAGGCCCGGCCGCAGCGACTCCGCGCCGCGCACTGCGGCCGGGCGATTGCCGAACCCGCGGGGGCCCGAGTGAGATGGTGGATCTGTCTCCCTATCGCGGGCGCAAAGGAGTCCAATGCGAAAAAGCGACGAAGCTGCCCGGCTCCCGATGGCCAGGAAAGGATACCTCTGTCTATGAACATCGAGCTGTTTGACGTCCAGTGCGGCTTTGGCGGCATCACGCGAGGCGACCCAGCTCTGGTGACCGCACAAGATGCGGTTGACGAGATGACCCGCCTCTCGATTGCCGGGGCCCTGGTGCGGACGGCGCCGGAGCCTGGCGGCAGCGACATTCTGGCGTCCAACGCGGCGCTCTGCGAGGCCAGTGCGAAGCATCCCTCGCTCGTCCCGTGTCCGGCCGTGATCCCGACCCGCGGCACGGATCTGCCGGGGGAGCGGAAGCAGATCGATGCACACCTTTGCCACGGGTGTGGTGCCGTGTGCATTCGCCCCGCGATTGACTACTGGAGCATCGTCCCCTGGGTTTCTGACACGCTCTTCGGCACGCTGCAGGAACGGCGCGTGCCGGTGCTCTGCGTGGAGAGCCAGGTCAGCCTCAAAGAGGTGGGCGAGCTGGCGGGCCGGTTCCCTTCCCTGCCTCTCCTCGTTGCCGGCGTTACCTACTCGGAACAACGTGTGCTGCTGCCGCTGCTGCACGCATTCCCCGGCGTCTATCTCTCCATCGGTACCAACTACACAGTGCACTACGGCATCGAGGAACTGGTGGCGGCGATCGGCCCCGAGAGACTCCTGTTCGGTACCGGGTTCCCGCAGGCCGAGCCGATGACAGCCATCACACAGCTCATGTACGCCGACATCAGCGACGACGATAGGCGGCTCATCGGGGCGGCGAACGCGAAGCGGCTGATCTTGGAGATCCAGCGATGACCGATCTTCTCGAATATGGACGCACGGGGCAGCGTCTGCCGATTCCTGACATCATCGACATGCACGGCCACCTCGGCCGCTTCGCCTATGCAGTACCGCACCTCGACCCTCTGCGTGTGGTCGCGGCTATGGACCGCACCGGGGTCCGCAGCACTGTCTGCAGTCACATCGAGTGCTGCCTGGGCGCAGATCCGGCGCGCGGCAATGACGAGGTACTCGCGGCCATGAGGGCCTTCCCGGGACGTATCTTGGGCTACATTGGTATCTGGCCCTGGGGAGAGGAACAGGTGCGGGCCGAGGTAGAACGCTGCCTTGAAGCTGGCTTCGTAGGCATCAAGCTCGCCAACTATCAGGGGTTCGCCTATACTCATGCCAGCTACCTCCCGGCCTACGAGGTAGCCGCCGAGCGCCGCCTTCCCGTTCTCTTCCACACGTGGGGTGGCGCCCAGGACTTCGCTCAGATCGCGGAGATCGCCGAGCGCTACCCAGAGGCGTCTTTTCTGCTGGCGCACGCTGGATCGGCCAACGAGGGTGAGTACATTCGGATGGCACGGGAGCACCCGAACGTCTTCCTGGACACTGCTTTGAGCTTCAGCCCGCGCGGATGTGTGGAGCGATTGGTGGCCGGAGCTGGCGTCGAGAAGGTCGTGTGGGGATCTGATGTGTACTGCTTCAGCCAGACGCAGCAGATCGGCAAGGTGCTCGGAGCGAAGATCCCGGACAAGGCCAAGTCGCAGATCCTGTCGGGCAACGCGCGGCGGCTGCTCGAACGGCGCCAGGACTGACTTGTCAGTCGACCTCGGAGACGGACGCGCCATCAGCCTCCAGCACTGACCCGCCCGGGACTGGTGGCGCCTAGTCCTTTTGCTGTTCAGGTACGTTGTCC
>JBEKKD010000266.1:0-6282 GCA_050010895.1 Armatimonadota bacterium | reverse complement strand
CGTAGTAGGCCAGGCGTTCGAGGTCTATCTGGCACGCACAAGCCGGCCCATTATCTCACTCTTCCTACCCTCGCATTCGGATGAACTCCGGCTGGGCGACCTGCATTTCCTGCGGCGGCAGGCCGCGCAGGATCGCCTCCAGATCTCGGACTACCATTCGGCCGATATTGCGCAGTGCCTCCGGGTGCGCGCCAGCACGGTGTGACGAAAGAATTGCCCGGGACGCCCGGTGGATGGGATGGCTAAGAGGCAAAGGCTCTTCCGGAAAAACGTCGATGGCCGCACGGAAGCGCCCCTGGAGCACCAGGTCCGTCAGCGCGTCGAAGTCCACCACATGAGACCGACTCAGCAACACGAAGACGGCGTCCGGACGGATGCGCTCCAGCTTCTCACGGCTTAGAAGAGCACGGTTGCTCGACGTGGGAAGGGCCAGCGTGAATATCACCCGTGAGGTGGAGAGAAGCGTGTCCAAATCCGTGGGGGTCATGCCTTGGGTTGCCAGGTAGGTGTCGGTGAGCCAGGGGTCGTAGACGGCGATCGAACAACGAAAGGGGGTGATCAGCGGCTTGAGCGCTCGTGCCAACCCTCCGAACCCGATGATGCCCACCGGCTTGTCGAAGAGGAGAAAGGGGTCACCCAACTCGGTGTGACTCCAGTTCGCCTTCCCGACACGCAGGTCGCGGTCGGTCTCGACCAGCTGGCGCGCGGAGGCGAGCGCCATCGCCAGGCCCATCTCCGCCACCGCCGGGCCAAAGGCAGGAGCGCAGCTCAGCACGCGGATACCCCGAGCGAAGCAGGTGTCGTAGTCAAGGGATGCAGGAGATGGGAAGCCGCCACCGAGTTCCAGGAAGGCCCTCAGGCGAGGCATGCCGGCCACATCGCCATGGCGCCAGGAGCCGGCGATGATCGCAACCGCGTTATCGCGATGCTTCGCGATCTCATCCGCGGGCACCGGCTCGTCACGCCCCCAGACGACCTCCGCGAGAGAATGCATACGCTCCCGGTCCTCCTCCGAGAAGATCAGGTCCAGGCGGCGGAAGTGCGGGTCGAGGATCACCTTCGGCTTCATGCCGTTCTCCGGTCGACAGCTTGCCCGCGCTGTCCGAGAACTCATCTGCGTCCCGGAGCAGCTACATAGCTCGTCTCATCCTATCCTGTGCATTCGCGGATAGCATAGTAAGTCACAACGAGAATGATGTGTGCGCACCTTCGCCGGCGGCCGACGCTCAGCTGGTGATTGGGCCCGCGTGAGCGGGGTCGGCGCTGCTACCATGAGGGCTGCCCCCTTGTCTTACCGGAGACGTGGCCCGACAGCCACTGGGCACCACCCGACTCCAGCTACCCCGTCCTGTTTCTACAGGACGCTCTGCGGGTGTCGAGCGCCCGCGAAGCCGGCCTCGGAGGTCTCTAGCAAGGCGGAGGTTAGTTGAGCCGCTGGCCACACGCGAGCGGCACCCCGACGGTAAAGCCATAGGTACATCTGAGATCTCAGGCCCGCCACTTCACTTACCGGCTCGCCCTGCGCCGAGCTCCCTGAGCAGCACAGGGCGTCCTTGAGGTGGCTCCTCGCCGCGTAACAAGGACAAGCAGCGCCAGACAAGGAGCGGAGCGCCCGAAGGCGCTCCGCCCGATCCGGTTTCTGCACCAGCATACGCGGGGCAGAGCCGTCAGTTGCTCCTATCTCTATCTCACGGGAACAATATAGACGTATACGCCTAGCAAGAGGGGGTCATTAGGATTACTGGCGTAACCCGAGTGGTCCTCGCCGCCGAAGAGTATGGTCTCCGCGGGCATCCAGGCCGCGTGACCGTCGGCGAAGCCCAGGTTCTCACCACCCAGGTGGCGGGCCTTGGCGTTGTCCTTGCGGAACTGCGGATCGGTGCCCCACCGCCAGTCGCCTCTTTCGGCACCGCAGTCAACAGTCCACGGGCAGTTCGCCCAGTCCGCGCCACACGCGGGGTTGGAGGCAACGGTGTCGATGCGACAGGTGTCCGGGTACGCGATCCAGGAGGTGCGCTCGAGGCGTAGTTTGCCTTCCTCACCCGCATCGGCCGCCACCACATACTTGGCGGGATCCGACAACTGACCAGTCTTCATATCGGTCAGTCTCCAGGGGTACGAGATCGACCAGTCGAACCCACCCGTGGCGGGTCCACCGCACTGCTGCTGAGCGGCGGAATCAGTGACGCTGCCTCCCCATCCCGGCGGGAAAGGTCCGTCGCAGGGACGGTCGGCGCACTTACCCGCGCCCCACGTATCTTTCAGGTACTGGAGCCAGTTGCCTGTTCCGTATCCCCAGTTTATGGCCTGGGAGTTGACGGATCTCGCGCTGGGGCAGTGCCAGACATCGCGGTTCTTCACGTACTCGTCTAGGATCACCGGCCACCGGAGATAGGGGTTAGCCTCAGTTGCGCGGCAGTCAGCAGCTGTATCACACGACGCGCCGCAGTAATCCATGAAGTACTGGCGCGCTTCGGCGGTGTGCTCCTTGGGCGGGAACCGGTCGTAGTCAGCGAGGTAGATCTGCACTGCCATTGCGATATTCTTGACGTTCGACAAGCACTGGATCTTGCGGGCCGACTCGCGCGCTCGCGCGAAGACAGGAAACAACATGGCTGCCAGAATCGCGATGATCGCGATCACGACCAACAATTCAATCAGGGTGAACCCTTGACGTTGTCTCATGCAAGCACTCCCTTATGTCTAGATGCTAGTGCTAAGTCTCAGAATAGCTCATTGGACGCCTATGTGGCTGGACGGCATCTCGTGCCATTCTATGGCCCCCTCCCCGTCGCAGGAATGATATGCCTATTTTGGGGACAGAACACGAGTCACCAACGCGCCTGAAGCATGCAGGTTCGACACTGCGGCGTCCTGAGCGCAGTCTCACCTCCTTTGCTCTGGCCTAGCGCGGCTCAACGCACAAGACAGATCTTATCTCTCCAGGAGCGCGGACTCCATTGACCTGGCGTCGCGGTGTGTCGTATAATCTGTCGGAGTGAGGATTACGGTCTGGCAGATGATCCTGTCGAAGCGCGAATCATGTATTGGTGGAGATGGTGGCGAGATGTTGAGTGTCCGTGTACTCGAATTGCTTAAGCCCCAAGATCTTGTAGGGGGGAGTGTCAACCACGTTCCGCCACGGGCGTGTGACGCGACGGACATACACGACGGGTTCGAGATCAGCGTGGTACTAGCCGGAACGCATACGGCTGTTGTGGGTGACTTGGTGGCCGCTGAGAAGCCGGGAGACGTATCACTGCGCACGGAGTGGGAACCGCACGGTTGGAAAGGTACACCCCATGGCTGTGTCATAGTGTTCGTGTTCTTCTCGCGCGAGTTCCTGGCGGACGAGGATATAGACGGCATCCCCTGGCTGGTTTTCTTTACGGTTCCGCCGCGGGATCGACCCCGGATAAGCCAGCCCGCAATGCGGGACGCGGCACTCGCGATCGGATACGAACTGAGTGACGACCTCCTCGGCAAACCCAAAGGCTGGAAGACCGCAATCCGCCTGGGTGTGCTCCGATTGCTTCTACTCTTACATCGCAGTTGGGAAGTCGAGGGGCGCAGCTATCCGCGTCCTCGGTTCGGCTGGACTGATGCTGTCCGGATCCAGCCAGCAGTGAAACTGATCCAATCGGATCTAGCACGCCGCGTCAGCATCTCGGAAGCCGCGGCCGCGTGCATGCTGAGCACGACCCAGTTTCGCTTCCTCTTTCGCAGCACGATGGGGATCAGTTTTGGCCAATTCGCACGGCGCGACAGGATCGTGCATTGCGCCCGCATGCTGGTCTCCGCTGATCTGTCTTTGGAGAAGATCGCGCAGGAGACAGGATTCGTGGACCGACAGCACCTGCACCGCGCGTTCACGAGGCAGTTCAGTACCACGCCGGCCCGGTATCGGAAGCAGTATCGCGAACGGGCACAGCCGGTGACAGCCACCTTGGTTGCTGACGCTGACGGGTTCGCTGCACTTGCTGCCGCGAGGCGTCCGGCAACACGCGACGACGTGATTCTCCGCTGTCCCGAGCATCCGGCCGCGAGCCACCCGAGAGGACCGGTGCGGCGAGCACCAATCTAGGTGGATCGCCGGCCTGTTATTCACCCGAGGCGCGAACGAAGAACTCCAGAGGCGACATCCGCGGTGTCACCCCAAAACGCCGGGCCAACTCAGACGAAGCGCCTGTCTCTACATCCGCGTGTCTATGTCAAGGGCCCGTGAAGCCGGCTCAACATCATGCCGCCAATCGGAAGGCGGTGACCCGCGTGTCTGCGTGCGCGCCGCCAAGATCTCCCTTCGCGCCCGCCAGTCCGCCGAAACAGGAAAACCGTACCCGCTGTGAAGAATAAGCATGTGTGTCAGGTGCTTCAATCGCCTCTGGCCATTTGTTCCTGACCGGCGGGATTCGCGCCGCCTGCATCATCTGCGGACCACGTCGAAGGAGACAACCCGATGCGCCTGCTCTCACCGTGCCTCGTGCTCTCGTTGGTCTGCGCCGGGATTCTTCTCGTCTCCACCTCCGCCCTCGCGGCCGACCCGGTCCTCACTCATCGCTGGCTGTTCGTCATGCGCGGTATGCGGACGGCCGAGGACGTCGATCGCACCATCGCCCTCTTCCCACGCGCCAAAGCCGATGGCTACAACGCCGTCGTCCTCTCCGATGGCGCGTTTTATGGCCTGGACAGGGTTGAGCAATCCCACCGCGATAACCTCAAGCGCCTCCAGAAGGCCGCCTTCGACAATGGGCTCGACTTCATTCCCACCGTCATGCCCATCGGCTGTGCCGGAAGCATTCTTGATTATGACCCGAATCTCGCCGAAGGTATCCCCGTGAAGGACGCGCTCTTCGTCGTGAAGGGCAAAGAAGCGCGCCTGGCCCCGGACCATCCCGTTGCCCTCGCTGGCGGCGACTTCAAGACCGCCGATGGCAATCGCTTCTCCGGTTGGGAAATGCAGGACAATGTCGGCACCAGCACCTTTGCCGATCGCCAGGTAGTCCACAGTGGCGGTCAGTCTCTCCGCATGGAGAACATCCCCCAGGCCGAACCCAAATGGGGCCACTCTCGCGTGATGCAGACGGTCAAGCTCAAGCCGTTCCGCCAGTACCACTTCAGCGTCTGGGTCAAGACCCAGGACTTCGAAGCCCCGGAGACCGCGCGCGCCGTCGTGC
The DNA here is from genome assembly GCA_050010895.1 of Armatimonadota bacterium. GTDB lineage: Bacteria > Armatimonadota > Hebobacteria > Hebobacterales > Hebobacteraceae > JBEKKD01. The sequence continues at coordinate 1,108 of JBEKKD010000266.1, read as the reverse complement.
TCGCGCCGACCGAGCACGAGCAGTACATAGGCGAGCTTCCCGTCCACCTCAAACGCACCCAGGACTGGACCCGCTTCGACATGCTCTTCAGCAGCCTCAGCTTCTCCGAAGTGCGCATCTACATGGGATGCTGGGGAGGCAAGAACGGCAAGATCTGGTGGGATGACGCGGCGCTGGAGGAAGCCGGCCTCATCAACCCCCTTCGCCGCGACGGCTGTCCGCTCACGGTACGCGGTGAAGACGGCACGATGTACCAGGAGGGGAAGGATTTCGAGCCTGTCAAAGACCCGGAACTCGCACCTTATGCCTACTACCACGATCCCCTCGCCATCCACCTCACGGCCGACAGCCGCATCCGCGACGGCGCCCGCCTGCGGGTCAGCTACTATCACCCACTCATGAACCCCGCGGAGCAGCCCAACTGCTGCCTCAGTGACCCGAAGCTCTACGACCTCCTGCGCGATGAAGTGAAACGCGTCAACGACCTGCTGCACCCCAATGCCTTTTTCATGCAACACGACGAAATCCGCATCGGCAACTGGGACGCCGCCTGCCAGGACCGTCACCTCACTGCCGGCCAGATCCTCGCTGACAACGTCCACAAGTGCATCAACATCATCCGCGATATCCGGCCCGACGCCGACATCTGGGTCTGGTCAGACATGTTCGACCCCATGCACAATGCTGTCGATGGCTACTACTCCGTGAACGGCAGTTGGGCCGGCTCCTGGGAAGGCCTCGATTCGAAGATCGGCATCGTGAACTGGTACGGCGAACTCCAGGGGAAGAATGCCAAGTTCTTTGCCGACCGGGGGATGCGCCAGATCTTCGCCGGCTACTACGACGGCAACGAACATGGCGAGGACGTCGCTCCCTGGTTCAAGGGCGTCGCCGGCCTGCCCGGCATCGTCGGTGCCATGTACACCACCTGGCAGGATAAGTACGCCGCCATGGACGAATGGGCCCGCGCCGCCTGGGGCAAGCCCTAACCCATATATCTCACGAGCTTACGATGAGTGAGGAGGAGATTGTGGGGCGCGTCAAGAAGCATATCTGCACTCCTGGTAGTGCACGAGGTGCTTGGTATGAGCAAGTGGTTGCGCAAGAC
>JBEKKD010000265.1:0-7390 GCA_050010895.1 Armatimonadota bacterium | reverse complement strand
GAGGCGGCCGGGGAGGCGGCCCCCTGGGCGGCATGGGCGGCGGCATGGGTGGGGGTGGAGGACGTGCCGGCGGAGGGGGCGCGTTCGCGGAGGACTGACGCAGGTTGCGGTGGACGCGCGCCCACCACCTCTACCCGAACGCGGCCCCATCCGCGTGAGTGCCTGGGTCCAGTGATCGGCGCTATCGGACGCAGAACCTGCCCCGGAGAGCGAACCGGGGCGACGTCGGACCGAGCAGAGCGCGGAGTGCGGGGGCGGCACGCATGTAGTGCCCGCGGCCATCCGGCGCGCAGCGGACGGGGGTTCGATCCCCGCCGCCTCCACCATCTTCCCCAGGTGGAACCCTCTCTCGATTCGAGGTGCTCTCGACCGAGGGCGCCTTCTCGCGTGCCGTGACGTCTGTGGCGCTGTCCTGGCGACCCCGCGCTCCGGCAGGGATGCGGACGTATCACCCAGCTTCGGCCCCGATTTCGGCCCGAAAACGGCCTTCCGGCTCTCTCCTTCTCTGTTTGATGCGGACTTGCGCGATTCGTCCGCATCCATAGAAGAGTTCGAGAATCGTGTGCTCTAGCAGGAAGGCAGGACGCGGCAGGCCGGCGGCGTCGGTCCGGACCCCCCCGGTGCTACCGGGGTAGCGGCAGGGTTGCGCCGCGCACACGTGCTACAATACGGGTCGGCACCGAGTGGAAGATGGCGCGGCAAGCATTGGCCTTGATGGATCAGGAAGATGGAGCCCGACTGCCAAGACACAGTCACAGTGAAAGGACTGCCGGACGGCAGATCTCACGCTGCTCCATAGGCACTACTCACACCGTTCTTCTCCAACGGACAGTAGACTAAAGAGACAGCTCCATTTTACAGCGATCCACGATGGTTCCGTCCGACATCTTTTCCACCGTCTTTTCGGATGTTTCAAAACCACATCTACGATAACAACGCTGTGCGCGCACATTGCTAAGGTCAGTATAAAGCTCAAGAGACGTGAAACCTCTCAAGCGCAAGTTTTCAATCATCTCCCTAATGACGTACTGACCAATTCCCCGTCCTTGATGCGTCGGGAGCAGTGCAATCATCTTTATGAACACTTGCTTACTTTCAGAGGAAAGACTATGGCATCGGCCCAAACAGCAACGGAGCTGGGAACCTCATGTAGTATCGCCATTAGCTGATCATTGTTCATGAGTTGTTGTAGGAACACCGCATCGTTCTGGGTTACCCGCCTGACCTCGATATGCTCCATCGCCGTTTCTTCCTCACATAACGATATCAAGTACTCCATCATCCCATTACTATCTGGGCCCACGCGAGGCCTGGGCGCTGCCTCCCTGGCGGCAGGGCCCGCGGAAGCACGCCCGGGTTCGGTGGCTCCAGTGCAGGGAGGCGCGGCTGCTCCTACTCTCTCCCCGCCTCCTTCCGCGCCACGACGATGAAGCCCGGCAGGTACTTGAGCGAGTGACCGAAAGTCCCCGGTTCCAGCGTCGGGTCTTGCTCATGCTCCGCCTTTATGGTAACAGGTGCGGCCGGCGGGCGGAAGGTTACAGGAGGTCTCGGAGGCAAGGTAGCATCACTTTCTCTTGGCGCGCCTTCGGGGCGACCACGTAGAGGTTGATGTTCAGAGCGGGCACGACGGAGAGCAGATCGGACACTCGCAGTAGCCCGGAGTAGATCGGGGTACTGGTCTCTACCTCGAAGGCGCATACGGGGGCGTTCTGACGGACCCAGATGACGTCGATCGAGGATATCTCCCTGGGAACTCCCGCTCCAGTATCCTCAATGTCAGACGAGTGAGATCGTCCTCGTTGCGATCATGGATCAGCCGCCTGTCGCCGCCGACAGCACCGGCAGCCCTTTGTTACCACCTTGGCGGCGGGCGGGCCCATTCCAAGGGGTCTTGGTGAAAAGCAAGCAAATTGCTTGCTTTTCATGGTGCCGGAAACACGCGCTTCCTGACGAGTTTTCACTCCACACCAGTGCAATATCCGCCTGTCTCCTGCGTTGACGAGCTGCCCTGAGCCACGGCCGGTCACCCTCGACTCCGGCTACCCCCCCGGCTGGAGCCAGTGTTCGGGTTTCGTCGCGTAAGACGAACCCGGCGGTGCTGATACGCTCTGAACAGCACCGCTTGAGGACCGGACAGATCGAGTCTCTGCCGCTTCCAGGTGGAGTCACTCCCGACGGATTTGAGTGCCCCCGATGACCCCGGAAGGTCTCCCACCGGCAAGGCTGCAGCGGCCTCACGGCGAAGTGACCGGTGCGCCGACTGTTACGGGAAAGGATCGCGTGTGATGGACAAAGCTCTCCTCGTTGTCTTGCTCGCCTGCTGCGCCTGCGCGCTGCCGGCGGCCGCCCAGGTCGAAGCCGCAATCCGACAATGGGAGCCGTTCGAGATCGAAATGACCGCCAAAGCCGAGTTCGCCAACGCCTACGTGGAGGCGCTGCCGGATGGCGGAAAGCCCTATGTGCTCGTTACCTTCACTGGTGTGAGCGGCGATGCGAAGGGAATGCGCTATACCGTGCCCGGCTTCTGGGACGGCGGCCGCACCTGGAAGGCCCGTTTCGCGCCGCCGGCGCTGGACGAATGGTCTTATTCCAGCTCCTCCGTCGATGCGGGACTCCAGGGACTGAAGGGTATGCTTCAGTGCAGCGCCTGGAGCGATGCCGAGAAGGCCGCGAACCCGACCCACCGCGGATTCGTCCGCGTTGCCGGGAGCGGTCCCCGCGCGGGCCGGTACTTCGAGTACGCGGACGGCACGCCATTCCTGTGGATCGGCGATACCTGGTGGCCCTGGGCAAAGCGGGGCATTCCTTTCGAGCGCGCCAAGCAGGTGATCGACGACCGCTCGGGGCGCGGGTTCACTATCGGTCAGATGATGTTCGGGGCCAATAGCGCTGTGCGCCTCGCGGGCAGGGATTACAATACGCTCGATCTCGAGGCGATCCATGCCGCCGAGCGCTTCATCGCCTACGCGAACAGCAAAGGCATCACGCTTTGGATCATGCCGTGGTGGAGCGCGGAGAACCTGCCGACCATCGGCGCCGAGAGGATGCGGCGCTGGAGCCGCTACGTCGTCCATCGCCTGGCCGCCTACAACGTGATCTGGAACGTCGGTGGCGAGTACAATATGTACGACTACGGCGGCATGGGCTTGCAGTTCTGGAAGAACCTGGGCGCTCTGATGCGCGAAGAGGACCCATATCCCCATGCCATCGGCGTTCACAACACGCCTCCGACCTGGTCGGCGGGCGACATGGGCGATTCCGGGCAGTGGTCCACCGGGTCGGTGCTGCACCACGATCCCTGGCTGGATTTCAACGGCAGCCAGACTGGCCACGGCAAGTGGAACAACGAGATGATCCCGATCATCATGTCCTCGGACTACGCTCGCACCCCGGCCAAGCCGACGCTCATCACCGAGCCATGGTATGAATTCGTCGAGGGAAGCGCGCCGGCCATGGATGTTCGCTTCGCCGCCTGGTCGGCCATCCTCTCAGGCGCGGCCGGCCACACCTATGGCGGCGGCCACCAGTGGTGGGCTGATATCCCCGATCCTTCGCTGCCGCCCCGTCGCGATTCCTGGCCGAGGCCGCCGCTCACCGTGGACACGCTGGACTTCCCGGGCGCAGTGTCAATGGGCTTCATGGCGCAGTTCCTCAAGAGCATCGACTGGTGGAAGCTCGAACCACACCCGGAGCTGGTTCTCGACTACCCACAGCCGCTTGCTTCAGCAGTTCCCGGGCAGGAGTACCTGGTGTACGCACGCTATGGCGGTGGGCTGCGGCTCGACCTGAGGTCATCCTCGGGTTCCGACCAGTTCCGCTTCACCTGGATCGACCTGGCTGCGTCGAAGGAGGCCGAAGGCGGCACCGTGAGCGGCGGCGCCATCCGCACCTTCCACGCCCCCGAATCGTACCCGGAACATCGCGAGTACAAGGACTGGCTGCTGCATGTCAGAAGAGCCGACTAAAGCGCCTGTGCTGCCGAGATGGAGGTCTGACGACGCCTGACGACGCGCACGGGGCGGATGCAGGCGAGCCAGCGGAAGTCTACGCGGCGAGGCCGATGCGCCGCATTTGTCCGGCACCCGGTGGGCCGGGGCATACGGCTGCCCGCCCGCGGCTCAATGAGTACTGGCTACCAGCCGAAGAAGCGATAGGGATCGTCCCACTCCTCCGGTGGGTCGAGGTACATCCCCTCCAGCCACCGCTTGTCCCCAGGCGCCGCTGGCCTGCTGAAGCGGCTGAGCACCGGCGTGGCGCCGCCCACTCCCAGGTTGCCCAATAGCCGCGCCACCAGGACGCTCGTCCGTCGGTAGGTGCGCTTCAGGTTCATCAGCGGCGGCGCCTCCGCGCTGCGCAGTGGCTGCTGCCACTGGAATTCCCATGGCGCCAGTTGACAGAAGACAACTCGCGCGTTCTCGCCCATCGCCAGCACGCCGTTCCCCACGACCGTCGCGCCACCCGTCACGAGGGGGAGTTCGCGCGGGTCGCGGTTCATCGTGTCCGCGCAGCTCACTCCCGTCAGCGGAGAACCCACCTCGGCCGGCGCGAACGCGGCGGCGATGTGCTCCTCCCCCTTCATGCTCACGCGGAACGGCAAGAACGCATTCGCCTCCGCCTCGTCGAGCCCGATGGCAAGGAGGCTCCCGCCCGCGCGCAGCCAGGAGCCGATGCGCGCCGCATGGGGCACCAACTGCGATCCGCCACCTGGCCCGACGATCAGCGTATGGTCCGCGGTCAACTCGCCCCCCTCATAGGAGCCCGGCGCGACACCGGCGGACTCGAGATGGCGCCGTCCGGCCGCGTCACCCGCGTAGAGCGCCTCCCGCACCGCGGCCGGCTTCCAGGCCGCGGCGTAGTCAAGGAGGTTCCGAGTCAGCGTTCCGGCGGCGGGGTCGCCCTCGGTGCGTCCCGTCACGTCCACTTGGCAGAAGAGGACCATCCCCTTGCCTTCGCGGTACTCCATGAGCGGGCTGTACTGCAACGCATACCCGCCGTCGAGGATCGGCATGAAATCCCCGCACGCGGGCTTCTCGATGAGCACCGACGCGACGTTGCCGCGGTTGCCACAGCGCCAGATGCGCGTCACAGTGATGTCGCACCACTTCACCGTCGGCGCGCCGTTGAACACGTCATCATTCATCTCGTACTTCAGGCGCGGTGACAGCAGCGTCGCCTCCCCGCGCCAGTCACGCAGATGATCCTCCTCTACTCCCGCCAGCAGCGGGTGGTCCGGCACGCGCGGGAACACTTGCCGCAGCCCGTACTCCGTCACGCGGAAGCCGAGCCGTTTCTCGAGCGCCTCCGAGGTCTGCTCGAAGACGATCACCTTCAGCCCCTCGCGCACCCGGGCCAGGTCCGGCGCGGGCCCGTCTACGGTCAGGGCTCCCTTGCCGATGACGAGGAGGTTGTACCCGGAGAGGTCCGCCGTCGCCGGCACCGACTGGAAGCGAACGCCCGTATCTGTCAGCAGCTTCCCGGTCTCCCCCTTCGGGTCGAACAGCGCGATCCCCGCGCTCGCGCGCAGGGCCGTCGGGCGCGGCAACACGTGAATCGCGAACGAGTCCGTCTGCACCTCGCCGGTGCTGAAGCGGGCGGCGGCAGTGAGCTCGTAGGTGCCGACAGCCGACGGCGCGGCGAACGAGATGCCGACGCGCGCCTGCTCGCCTGTCGCCACGCTGACGCGTCCCCGGCCGGACTGGGGCTGCGGCAGGTTCACGGACCATTCCCACTCGCAGGTCACCGTCTCACGCGAGTTGTTGATGATGATGAGCTGCTTCTCGATGGTCTCGCCCGGCAGGAAGGTGTGGTCCTTGCTCGTGAAGCGCGCTGGCCTGCCCGCGATGTACGCCAGCAGCGGCATATTGTTGCGGAGCAGGGCCTGCGCGTCCGCCTTCGGGATCCAGTCTGTGCGCGCGAAGCTCTGCGGCATCTCCTCGAACCGCCGATCGAGGTAGTCCGGGCTGAACCCCGGGCGCTGCAGGCGCTCCCAGTCAACCGGAAAGTCCTTGCGGCCTCGATCCACGTCCTCGCGCAACGTCCAGAACGGGTCGTACTCCCACGGCGAGTTCGCCGACATTCCCCAGGTGCGGAAGGCGCGCCAGTTGTCCGTGATGTAGCGGGCCGTGACCGTGTGCCGATCTTCGAAGGCGCTCGACCCGATGTCAGTGGGGTAATCCCAGCGATGCCACAGCTTGCCCTCCCGAAACTGGTTGGCTTCCCAGCGCAGGTTTCTCTTCTCCCGCTCGCTCAGCCGGTAGGCGCGGTCACCAAGGAACTGCGCGTCCCATTCCGCGACGCAGAACTCCCACGGCACGGTGGCGTTGCCGAAGGTCCGCTTGCCCTGGTACCACCCGCGGTACATCGTCCAGTCCCACGTGCACGGCGCCGCGTACTCGCACGTGAAGACCGGCTTCACGCCCTTCGTGGCCCAATGCTCGAACCAGTCCGACAGCTCCTGGATGGGCGCCCAGTTCGGGTAGAAGTTGATGGTGTGCATGGAGCTGAGGTTGCCCGAGGAGTGGTGGTACACGATGCGGCCCGGGTCCATCGCCTTCACGATAGCTTCCGCGCGCAGCGCCCGCGCCGCATTCCGGTCGGACCAGGGGTTGTGCGGCCGCTGCAGCCCGTCGATCATGTCCGGGTTGGCGTCCTCGTCGTACCCGGTCGCGTTGTGGCTCATCGCGTAGGCCACTACCGACGGGTGGTTCCCTGCGACGCGGACGTAGAAGGCCGCATGCCGCGCGTAGCCGTTGCTCTTGTCCGCGTCCTCGGCCTCCCAGTCGTACTGGCCGAAATGCGGCTGCGAGAGCACCACCAGCATCCCCACGTCATCCGCCGCACGCAGAATCTCCTCGAAGCTGAGGTGTGTCCCCGGCTCGCAGCCGTAATTGTGGGTATAGACGAAGTTGATGCCGAAGCTCTTCATTCGCTCCAGCGTCTCCTTCGCTCCGTCGTAGCTGGCCGCCGTCGCCCCCACCTGCGCGTTGTCGATCGGGATGGAGGACAGGTAGATGCGGGTGCCGTTCAGGTAGAAGTCCTTGCCATCGATCAGGAACTCGCGATAACCGAAGCGCACCGGAAGTGCGGCGTCCACCGCCTTGCTGGCCGCGTCGAGGAGCGTGAGGTCGAGCTGGTACTGGTGCTGCGGCGTGTGGAGATCCCACAGCGTGTCCGCCTTCCACTGGTCGCTGAAGACGAAGCTGTCATCCTTGAGATCACTCGCGCGGAATGGCTTGCTCGCGAACTCCCGCACGCGCCGACCCTTCTCCGTGATCTCCGCGCGCAGGACGTACGTCTGGCCCGCGGCCAGCCCCTCCAGCCCGGCGCCGATCGTGATCTCCCCCGTGCGCACCGACGTGTCCACCTTCACATCGGTGATGCGCGCGGCCGC
>JBEKKD010000264.1:0-6314 GCA_050010895.1 Armatimonadota bacterium | reverse complement strand
GAGTTCGAGCCGGCGGAGATCAGGATGATCGCCGACAAGGGGTTCGGATTCGTCGAAGTGCCGGAAGCCAGGGCCGCGGAAGCCATCGCGGCGCTGAACGGACGGGATGTCGACGGGCGGGCCATCATCGTCAATGAGGCTCGGCCACGCGGTGAGCGCCCCGGTGGTGGCGGCGGCGGCCCCCGTCGCGGTGGCGGCGGCGGCTTCGGCGGAGGCGGCGGTCGAGGGGGTGCCGGAGGCGGAGGGGGTGGCGGTGGTGGGAGACGTCGCTGGTAATATGGCTGATCGCCAGCTCATCTGTGAGGTATGCGAACAGCCCTTTGCTTACGCTGAGGCCGAATGGACTGAAGACGAACGGCAAGGCTTTCCGGCGCCGCGCCTCTGTCAGAACTGCATGCGGCAACGCAGCTCTGTGAGAGCGGCCAAGCGGGCCGCCAAGCCTGTACGTCGGAGGAATTTCCGGCGCTGACCCGGAGTTGCTGGGCCAATGTCCGTTGTGCCGCCGGCGTTCGGTGCCGTGTGTATGGTTAGCCGGCCGCGCTTGACGCGCGGCCGGCTTCTCTTCTTTCGACGCTCACTCCGAGCAGGGGAATCTGCTCCTTCCCCACGCGAAGCGCATTACAGCGCCGCGAGTTGCGCCCTCAGGAAGCCCGCCGCTGTAGCGATGTCGGCCGACGGGTTCTCGCCGACCTCCCGTTCGATCGTGAGGTAGCCGTCGTACCCGATGTCCTTGAGCGCGCGCAGATATTTCGGCCACGGCACCTGGCCTTCACCCAATGGCACCTCGCCGCGATGCGGGCCGGGACCATTTCCGTCCTTAGCATGCGTATGGGCGATGAGCCCCGCCAGGTCGTACGCCCCTTGGACCGGGTCGAACCCCCTCATCACGATATTCGCCGGGTCGTAGTTCGCCTTCACCGAATTCGTCTTCAGGCTCTTCAGGAACTTCGCCAGTGTCGCCCCTGACTCCGGTCCGGTCTCGCTGGCAAAGACGACACCGATCGCGTCCCCGTGCGCGCCGATCTCCTCCAGCGCCGCGGCCGCGGTCTTCCAGCCGGGATCGTTTGCGTCTTCCGGGATGCGTCCGATGTGGGATGTCAGCACTTTCACGCCCAGCAGCTTGCACAGATCCATCATCCGCTTCGTCTTCGCGACGTCTTCCTGGATGTGGTCGGGTTTGACGAGGCCTCGCCCCAGGTCGCCGCAGAGCGCTGAGATATCGAGTTTCAGCCGCTTCAGCGTGGCCAGGAGGTTTGTGCGCTCTTTCTCAGTCGTACTATCGGGGTCGAGCTCACCTACGCTGTGATCGGGATCGTAGTACGTGAGATTCGTCGCCCAGATCTGTACGCCGTCCACTCCCAGCGCGGCCGCAGCCTCCAAGCCTCCCTGAAAGCCCTTGCGGAATGATGTCGTCATCGCCCCGATCTTCATGGTTCTGCCTCCCGGGCGCGGCGCCGGCCGCGCGTGTGTCGAGTGATGTGGTCGCAGGCGGAAGCGCAGCCTCCGCGGTGATGTGGCTTCGTCTATGTTCTGACCAGTGGCGCGTGTCCCCTTCCGGTCAGGGCCTCAGCGCAGAGCCCGGGCATTCTCTCCACGCTGGAGAGGGCAGCGGGGCTACTGCTCCCTCGCGGAGATCCCTGAGAGAGCGTAGAAGAATGCCACCTCGACCGCCGATAGAGGGAGCAGGCTGAGAAGGCTCGGCAGGCCGATCGCCAGCCCAAGGTTGCCGTTCAGCAGCTTACCGACCGAGAACTCCGCAAGCGCCACCCCAAGCGGGTTCTGCTGGCTCTCCGGGATGAACGGGCTGTGCGCGGTAACGATCATCGTGAACGCGATTGATATCGCCGCCAGCACCTTGAACACGAATGGCCAGCGCTCCGCGGCGAGCGCCACCGCGAACACCAGGAAGGGGATAGCAGCGATCTGATAGCGAGGTCCATAGGCGCTCCCGGCAGTCCAGTTCTCGTACCCCGCGCTCATCAGCAGCACGCCGATCCAGGTAGCTGCGATGACTATGGCTTCCGCGCGGTGGTTGCGGCCAAGCAGGAAAAACCCGGGCAATGCCAGCAGTAGGACGGGGCTGGCGTAGAACAGCCCCCGCCACGACCCGACCGTGAGCTGGTAGAGCGGGTAGAGCTGCGGCAGGTGAACGCCCAGTAAGCCGGACGTGTGGCGCGCCCTGAAACTCGCCTGGACGTGGTGGATGTGCGGGAAGACAAGCGGGCTTCCAAAGGAGGACCAGTTCGCGCTCAACTGCACCGAGATCGGCACCGCCATGAAGACGGCGAACAGCAGCACTCCACCAACCACCCCCAACACGTGCTTGCGGACGCCTGGCGCCGCCTCCGACGGCCTATGCGCCGTGACCCAGATCGCGTAGAGAGTAAGGAAGCAGGCGATCAGCAGAGTAGTGAAATCTGAGATTCCTCCCAGGCCGGCCAGCAGACCCGCCGCTATCGCCCGGCCTCCGCTCCATGCCCTCCGCTGCCGCCACAGTAGCATGAAGGAGCCAGACGCGCAGACCGCACCGAACTGGTGCCCGAAGAGAGCCGTCGAGTATGGGAGCGCGAGCGTGCCAAATCCATAGGCAAATGTGAGCCACACGCGAAGTGCGGCCGAGAGCCCGAGCTCCGCGAGGAAGAGATAGAGGAGCGCGCCCAACAGCGCGGAGGGCGCGGCGTTCGCGAACGCGTTCGCGACTCGAAGTGCCACCATCAGAGCGAGTCTCGGCGACATGCCGGTCAGCTCCAGAACCCGGCGGCTGGTCCAGTAGAACGGAGCCCCTACCAGACTCGGCCCGACGAGCTTGTCGCTGTAGAAGTGGCCCTGGTAGCAGGCCTTGTCGCCAGTCCACTGCTCATACGGATCGATAGCAAGAGTGTGATCCTCGGCGAGGGCGACGATCTGCGCGTGCCTGGACTCGACGTTCCAGTTGCCGCCGGGGTAGAAGAAATAGATGTAGCAGCAGAACAGGGCGAGACCGATGAGGATCGCTCGTCGAATCTCCGCCGCCCTTTCGGCCAGCGGGCGACCCGGCGTCGGATCCGTTGTCAGCTCCGCTTGAACTGGCATGGTGTGTCATAGTATGACACGGCTCCGCGCCCCGTCAAGCGGCCGCGCTTCGCGGGAGACCACCGGATGAGCCGAGGAAAAGCCGTGCTGCTTACAGAGGGGAATCGCGACCGAGCACACTGAAATCTAGGCAGCAACTGAATGAGGAGCCGCGGTGCATCTACCATGGTAGAGGTCAAGGGCTTGCTGAAGGAAACCGATCTGGGCGCTGAGCCCAAGGAACTGCCGTATCCTTGGCTGCTGAAGGAGCTGTCTCGCCAGACGCTGGAGCGACGACCGCGCTATGACTACCGAGGCAGATCGGCGGAGGAAGTGCGCACACGGCTGCAGGCGGTCAGGCGCAATCTGCGGCGATTCCTGGGGCTGGCGCCCCGCGCGCTCCCAGTGAGGCCGACCAGCGTCGTGGAGCGACTGGCCGTTCAGTTCGATGGCTTTTCGATCACGCCGGTGGCGCTCGAGCGGGGCGCTGGTTGGCATATCACCGCACATCTCTATGTTCCCGACGGGCTCACACAGCCGGCGCCGGCGGTCATCCACGTACATGGCCATTCCTATGAAGGGAAGCACGGCGCAGCCTATGCCCGGCGGTGCCGCGGGCTGGCGCGCAAGGGGTTCGTTGCGCTCTTCGTCGATTTCCCGGAGGCGGGCGAGCGCAAGGGGACCGGGCATGCGCTCTGGTATCCGGTGTTGGCGAACATGCCCGTTCAGGGCATTCTGGTCCAGGACAACTCGGCCGCGCTGACCTACCTCGCGGGGCTCCCCTTCGTTGACGAGAAGCGCATCGGCGTCACCGGAAGCTCCGGCGGCGGGAATCAGACCGTCTACCTCTGTGCCGCTGATGATCAGCTGGCCGCGGCCGCCCCCTGCAATGCGCCGGCCTTCATCTCCGAGCACTGTAACTCCGGCTCCGGCGCCTATTGCCATTGCGAAGCCGTGCCGGGCATCACCGGCGCAGGCATTGAGTACCACGACCTTCTCGCCGCATTCGCCCCCCGGCCGCTGCGCGTCTTCGCCGGCATTCACGACCCGCTGTTTCCCATCGTCGGCGCGCGCCGCGCCGTCGTCGAGGCCGATGCCGCGTATCGCGGGCTCGGCGCGCGCGACCGCTGCACGATCGAGGAGCACTACTGCGAACACGAATGCCCCGACGAATTCCGCCAGGGGGTGTACCAGTTCTTCGAGCACGCTCTGAAACGCCCGGGTGATCTGGCCGCGGCAGACGGCGAGGGCGACGATATCGATATGTCAGACGCGCGCCTCCTCGCTCTCCCGGAACGGCCTCGCGACTTCCTCGCCATCTCCGATCTCTATCGCCGCCGTCTCCAGGCGGTGAAGCCGAAGCGCGTGAATTCGGTCCAGCTCAACCGCCTGCTCGGCCGCGCCCAGCGTTCCGCCGCGGTGAAAAGCATCGGTCGGTTCGACGATAGGCTCTGGGCACGTATCGCGCTGCTGACCGGCGATGGGGCTTCGCTGCCGCTCGTCATACGCAAAGGTCAGGGGGAGTTCGTCACCCTCGCGATCGCGGATGCCGGCAAAGCGGAGGCGCTGAAGTTAGCACGCGGCTCTGGCTCAGTAGCATCGTTCGACTGGCGGGGCCAGGGCGAGTCTGCACCGCCGGAAGGGAGCTGGTGGTCGCAGAGAGCCGCCCACTACACCTCGATCGGGGGCGAGCCGCTTCCGGGCGGCCGAGTGACCGATCTGCTCGCAGTGACGCACTGGCTCCGAGATGATGGATCGCGCCTCGACAAGATCATTGCCTTCGGCGGAGAGGCGTGCCTGCTTGCCTGCCTCGCGGCCGTGATCGACCCCAACCTGTCCCGCCTGGAGTTGTACGGAATGCCGCGGACCTTCGCTGATGCACCGGGCCTCTCGCAACACATGAGCTTCACTGCATGGGCACCGGGGCTCGCGCTCATCACGGACATCCCCCAGCTTCTCGCCAGCGTCGGCAAGCGCGCGAAGGTGAAGAGCTGGCTCAAGCCGGGCAAGGAGGTCTGGCGCGAGGGCAGCGATTAGCACACTGCTGACGCCTGTTGTCATCCCGGGCGCAGCGGGAGGCCCTGCCGCTGATCTGCACTCAGTGACTCGACGCCGCGGCCTCGACTCTTGCTCGGTAGGCCGTCGCATCCATGAGATCGGCCGCCTTCTCCGGCTGATCCGGTATCAGCCGGATGATCCAGCCCTCGTCATACGGCTGCTGATTCACGAGCTCGGGCGCTGCCTTGAGCTTCTCGTTGACGGCCGCGATCGTGCCCGCAACCGGCGCGTACACGTAAGCCACCGCCTTCACGGACTCCAGCGCGCAGATCTCATCCCCCGCATTGAGCCGCCGGCCCACCTCGGGTAGATCGACGAAGACGATGTCGGTCAGCTCCCCCTGCGCGTAGTCTGTGATGCCGATGACAATACCCTCCGCCGTCCTGTGCAGCCATTCATGGGTGGCCGCATAGCTGAGATCATTCGGTATGTTCACTGTGCCCTCCGCTCAGGCTGGTTCCAGCTAGGTCGCGTCTTCTTCGGAATCAGCGGGAACTTCGCTATCTTCGCCTTCACCCGCCTGTCCCGCACTTGGACTTCCACTTCGTCTCCGGCCGCGAGCTGCGAGCTTACTCCGATGTAGCCCTGCCCGATGGCGGTCCTGAGGTTGTGCGAGTAGGTCCCGCTGGTCACTGCGCCGACCTGCTCATCCCCGCGCAGGATCGCTGCCCCGTGCCGCGCGATGCCGCGTTCCTCGATCACGAACCCGACCCGGCGTCGCGTCACCTTGGCCCTTTCGAGCGCTTCACGTCCGATGAATTCGCCGGTCCAGTCAATCGCCCATCGCAGGCCGGCCTCCAGCGGCGTCGTATCTTCGGTAATGTCCTGGCCGGCCAACGGATATCCCATCTCCTGCCTCAGGACATCGCGCGCTGCCAGACCGCATGGCTGCAGGCCGAAGTCGCGCCCGAAGTTCAGCATCGTCTGCCACACCACAAGTCCGTCGGCCGCCGCGCCGAACAGCTCGAACCCATCTTCGCCCGTGTAACCCGTTCTCGAAACCAGCACGTTCGCCATGGCGATCCGCATCTGCGTGAACGTTGCGAAGAGGTCGGGGAAACGCCCCTGGGTGTTGGCGCTTCGGAGGATCTCTTCCGCGCGCGGGCCCTGCAATGCGATCCCAAAGCTTCGCCCGCGGAGGTCCTCGAGATCCAGGTCGGCGTTCAGGGCGATATGCCGGCTCAGCCATGCCACGTCAGTGTCAT
>JBEKKD010000263.1:0-6315 GCA_050010895.1 Armatimonadota bacterium | reverse complement strand
CCATCTCATGCCCGACCACGCCTTCGAGTTCGAGCCGGTTCATCTTCGTGAGCAGGCCGCGCGTCACCGCCAGCGCGGCGTGGTGCGGGTCGCGCCCGGTGGCGAAGGCGTTGGGCGCGCTATCCTCGATCACATACAACCGCGGCATCGGCAGTCCCGCCGCCAGCGCCAGCCCCTCCACCACGTTCCAGAGCTGCAGCTCATCCTGCTTCGTCACCTCCACCGCGCCGCTCATGCCCAGCACGATCTGATCGCTGTAGTAGTAGCTCCCCCAGCTCATGGCGATGGCGAAGCCGACGGCGATCGGCATCACCCAGGGGCCGAGGCGGGTGTAGAGCGAGAACACATACCCGATCCCGGCGACGACCAGGATGAAGAAAAAGATCAGGACGTACGAGCGGCGGATGTTGGAGGCGATCTGGTTATACATAGCACTGCCTTTACGAGGAGTCGAAGAGGCGAAAAGTCGAGGAGTCGGAACTACAACAGCAGTCGCATCAAGGAGTGTACTCCTCCTGCGCCTCGCCGACGGCCTCGGAACCCCCGTAACGTCTGATCATTCCTGATAGCATCTTGGAGATCGTGACAAGGTGCTCGCCCAATTCGGCACACTGAACATCGGACAGCACCCTCTTCCTTCCACACATGTCGAGCAGGGCGGCACACTCGTGCGCCGAGCCGCGGGCTATGATGAGGAAGCGCCGCCTGTCCCCGTTCGTGACGCGGCCAGTGCTCTCCGCGATGTTCAGGGCTATCGAGAGACTGGCCCTATTCAGTTGGTCAGCCAGGTACCAACTAGCGCGCGGGAACCCGGCAGTAAGCGTCGAGGCCCCATCGGCGAAGGCCAGAGCCTGCTGATACACCCTCAGATTCTGGAAAAGAAACGCCATCAGCTAGCCGTTCCGCCTCCTCGCCTCTTCGACTCCTCGCCTCTTCGCCTCAGAACTGTACCTTCACCGGCTGCTTCGCTTCCGGCTCCTCGATCTCGAAGTAGTCCCGCACCTTGAACCCGCCCATGTTTGCGATGATGCGCGCGGGGAAGGACTGGATGAGGTTGTGGTAGCTCAGCACCGAGTCGTTGTAGAACTGCCGGGCGTAGGCGATCTTGCTCTCCGTGCCGGACAGCTCTTCCTGCAGCATCTGGAAGTTCTCGGTCGCGCGCAGTTGCGGGTAGGCCTCTGCCACCGCGAACAGCCGCCGCAGGGCCTGCGAGATCATGTTCTCCGCAGCCGCCTGATCTTTCACCGAGTCGGCATCGATGCCCGCCTGCCGCGCCTTGGTCACCTCGTCGAACGTCTGGCGCTCGTGCGCCGCGTATCCCTTCACTGTCTCGACCAGGTTCGGGATCAGGTCATAGCGGCGTCGAAGCTGGACGTCGATCTGCGACCAGGCATTGTCGATGCGGTTGCGCAGCGTGATCATCGAGTTGTAGGTGATGATCGCCCACAACACGATGACGGCGACGACTCCCAGCACTATCCATATGGGTAGTGTCATCATCTCGCCTCCTTTCGGGGCACGTCTCGCCTATGTTTCCACAACGGGTCGCGCTTTTCAAGCGCGTCCGACGGCATCCCGACCCGCGAGCTAGTCCAGACGCGCGATCAGCTCCTCTCGCCCCAGCGACTTCGCGCCTAGCAGCAGCAACGCCGCGCAGAGCACCAGCATCCCTGCCAGCAGCAGGAGCAGCACGGGCGCAGACCACTGGGAGAGCTTCAATCCCGCGTAGATGATCAGCCCGAGCACCGGCATGACGGCAAGGCCGGATATCTGCTGCGCGCTCGCCGCAGTGGCGCACCGCGCGGAGACGATCACCCCGATCGCGGCCAAAATGGTCGCGCAGACCGGCACGCCGAGCGCGATGACCTTCGCTGCGGCCAGCATGCCCGGGGCCGAGCCCGTCGCGGCCGCGCCCGCGGTCAGCCGCGCCGACCCGAAGAAGAGCAGCCCGCCTCCGTAGCCCATGACCACGGCCGGCAGGAGCGCGGCCAGCACCTTTCCGGCGAATATCTCCAGATCGCTCGTGGGGGTGGCGAGCAGGGCCTCGATGGTGCGCCGCTCCCTCTCGCCGGCGATGGCATGTGCCGTGATCGTAATCGCAAGCATGGCGCCGACCACCGCCACGATCGCCGCGAACAGCGGGATGGTGCCGCCGAGCGCGGCCCCTACCGGCTGATGGCGCTGAACGGCGTCCCCGATCTCGCGGCCGGTCAGCACCCCGTAGAAGACCGGCAACAGCAGCGAAACAACCCCCATGCGCAGCATCATCGCTCGCCGGCCGAAGGCCTCCTTGATATCTTTCCGCGCCACCAGCCACGCCCGCCTCATGCTCGCGCCTCCGCGTTCTCCTCTTCATCGCGCACCAGCTTCAGGTAGACGTCCTCCAGCGTCCTCCCCTCTCCCGTGACGGAGATCACGTCCGCTCCGGCAGTAACCAGCGCGCGCACCACCCGCGGGTTCACCTCCGCCTCCGGGCCATCAGGCTGGATGATGATCTGGTTATCATCGGCGTCCACGCTCGTCACACCGGCCGTCCCGCGGGCGACATCGAGATAGCGCGGCGACATCTCGCGCAGGCACACTCGCAATGCCTTCCCGCCGAAGACCCGGTTCTTCAGCTCCTCCGGAGATCCCGATGCCACGATCCGGCCCCGGTTCATCACCGCGATCCGGTCGCAGAGCCGCTCGGCCTCCGGCAGGTTGTGCGTGCATATGAGGAAGGTGCTGTCCGCGGAACGGCTCAGGTCCTGGATGTGCTGTCGTACCGCTCGCGAGGCCTCGACATCCAGTCCCGAAGTCGGTTCGTCGAGGAAGACGACGCGGGGCCCGTGCACAAGCGCCCGCGCGATGTTGATCTTCTGCCGCATCCCCTTCGAGAAGGTCCCCAGCCTGTCGCTCCGGCGCTCCCACAGGTCGGCCGCCCGCAGGTGCTGCTCCACCCGGCCGCCGATCTGATCCTCGGGCATCGCGTACATGCGAGCGAAGAACGTCAGGTACTCCTCGGCGGTGAGGAGTTCGTACAGGCCCGGAGATTCTGTGCTGATCCCGCAGGCCGCGCGAACCGCGCTCGGGTTATCCCTGATGTCATACCCGCAGACCGTTGCCGTTCCCTCCGTCGGTCGCAGCAGGCAGGCCAGCATTCGCACCATGGTGGTCTTCCCAGCGCCGTTTGGGCCAAGGAGAGCGACCACCTCGCCGCGCTTCACCTCCAGGTCCATGGCATCGACCGCCCGCGTCTCGGCGTGCTTGCGCGTGCCGCGGTAGACGCGGGTCAGTCCGGTAGCGCGTATCACCATCTCTGCTGCGTCAGGCATGAGGAAAGCGCCTCTCGGGAGCGCGGGGGCGAGCCGGGCCGTCCATAACGTTCGGCGCCGAGCGCGGGCGTCCTGTCTGCGGAGGGGATTGTGGTGACGCCGGCCAAACACCATCGCGACCAAGGTTTAGGCCGTACACGGCGCAGTAGGCCCCCAGACGGGGTTTCTGTCGCCAAACGTGATGTTTGCGTCCAACTTCGAACGCAAACATCTTTAGTGCCCGGGCAGACTCGCGGGGCCCCGCGGCGATCGCCCACCACCCGGCGCGCGCCTGCTTCGAGATGGCACATCGCCCATCCACGATTGTGCCCCCGACCCCTGGACCGCGAAGCCGGGCCGCTGCGTCCACTGGGCCGATCCGTCTGCGTAGCCGAAGTTGTCGCCGCCGGCGTGGCGGGGCTTCACGGGCAGCATCTGCTCCTGTGTGCCGGAGGCGTTCCAGCCGCCATCGCTCTCGAAGATGGCAACCGTGTCGGCGGCGACGGAGGTGGTCGGCGCGCCGCTGAGCGCGGCATTGTAGGCGTAGCCGCACTTCAGGTTGGGAGCATCCGGGCACACGAATGCCCTGGGATTCCTGAGGTAGGGCGCGATATCGTCGCACCAGGTCGCCGCATTGGGATAGACACCCTTCTCGTTTGCGAACATGCTGATAGCCAGCGAGACGTTCTTGGTGTTCGACAGGCACTGTATCTTGCGCGCGCTTTCCCGGGCGCGGGCGAAGACGGGGAATAGCATGGCCATCATGACCGGGATGAGCATCACAGAGATCCCTGAAACGCAGATGCCGGCGATGGCCAGGCCTTCCCCCGCCAGCCGGCCCTGGCTGCGCCGGATCCCCACCAGCGCGACGATCCCCAGGATAAGCCCGACCAGCGTAGGGATGAGAAACAGAAACGGACCGACGACGGCGAGGATCAGCGACGCGACCGCCAATCCGCTGGTACGCCTCATAGGCTGCGCGTTCTGCTGCATCGCACTCCCCTCCCCAAACGATGAGACGGATATGCCGAGAAGCCCGGCCATTGCCAACAGCAGCCCTGCAGGCGGAACATAGCACGCCAGGGCACGACGGTCAATGGGTGGAGGAGCGCGCTCGCAGCCGCGGGTCGCGGCTTTCACGGAACACGGAGAGATAATTGCGCTTGAGCATATCCAGGAGCAGCTTCCGGTCCTCCGCCGCGCAGATCGAGCCGGGGACTTCATCGCAGTCCGGTGAAAGAAGTACGGCACGGGCGGTTGCCCGCTTCTGGTATTCGGCGGCAGAGGGCGGCACTGCCTCCAGAGACGCGTAGACCACGCAGGAGATCACGAGCGCGAACGCGACGATGCCGGCCACGACGCCGTAGCGGCGCGCGAGCAGCGCGGGCCCGTGCTCCCGCGCGCGCTGCCGCTCGCTCCTCAGAAGCAGATAGAGCAGCACCAGGATCGAGAGCCAGAGCAGGTTGCTGACAGTGATATACCGCGGGCTGAGCGCCTGCATGATCCCGAACCCCGTTCGCCCGACCGCGGTCATCCCCGCGCTGACCACAGCATACAAGGAGAAGCAGAGGTACGGGAGCAGCACGCGTTGTCTGCCGGGACCGAGCGAGCGCCTCAGAAGGAACGCGATGGTCAGCAGCGCGGCCACCCCGAGAGCCCCTGCGCGCAGGGCGTGGAACTCGCTCACCGGGCGTCCCAGGTAGACGAGAGCGTACTTGGCATCCCCGTACCATGCCCCTGGCGAGAGGCCGACCCGAGGGTGCTCCGAAGGAGTGTGGTAGTGGTACAGGTAGGAGGCTATAGTGGCCCCGCCGACGAGCAGCCAGACGACGCTCTCTCGCAGCTTCGCCTGACGGCTTCTCAGCGGGCCGCCGAGCAGCGCCGGGAAAGCGATGAGCCAATAAGCGAGGCCGCTCGCGAACGAGTAACTGGCGACCACGCCGATCAGCAATGCCGAAGGGAGCCGCCACCTCCGGGGCCGGTCAGCAGCGAGGATAACTATCCCCCCAGTGACGGCCAGAACGTTCAGGAAGACGCAGATCTGCCATCCCCAGAGCCAGTTCTCCCACTGGCTGGGCGAGAAGACCACGAGCGACACGGCCGGGAGGAGCCAGTTCGCCCCGCCGTCGCCTGCCAGCATCCTGCTTCTCTTCACCTGCCAGACCAGTACAGCGAAGATGCCCGCGGCAAGGAGGACGTTCAGCACAAGTTCATAGGTGATGTTCCATCCGCTCGCGTGGGCGAGAAGCAGCATGATCGCTTTCGGGAAGAGAATGCGGTGCTCGTTGTGCTGGGCCCAGAGATCAGTTGGCGTGAGCGAACCCCGATAGGACTTTTGCAGAGTCGGAACCAGATTCCACTGGTCCCAGTAGGGAACATCCACCCGGTATTGGGCGATCAGCATCACGACAGACGCGAAGGGGATCAGAGCGAGAAGGGCGGGGAGCCAGCGCGCGCAGAGCGCGCCGCTCGGCCTCCGTGCCGGCGCGCCGTCGTGCTCGGGTTCGCGGGCTTCGCTCGCTCGGTGAAGTGACACACACCCCTCGGGGTGAATACGGGTTCTGCGCGACACCATAGCGCGGCTGCACCGGCACGTCAAGCAACGGAATGGGAGGAGAGCGGGGGCGCGACCGGAACCAAGACGCAGGGGAATGGGGACATTTCAGGCACGCATATGGGGACGTCGTCGGGCAAACCGAGATTCCCGCTGCGACTTCAGCCTAGGGCGGCCGGGCTTTTCCTGGCGGTGGCGGCGTGCCTCGTGCTCCTGGGCACGTTCAAGCCAACGCCGGTCCTGACCTACGAGGACCTGGTCGCGAAGTTGACCGACCTGGAGGCGCTTGCGACGCTGCCGGCGCCGGGCGAGGCATGCGCTCAGTGGTCGAGCTATGACCGCGCCAAGCGGTACGACGCGCACACGGGCAGGTATGTGAACTGGGACGCGGATCGTGACGACCGCGGCTTCATCCGAAAAGAGGGTGATTCCTACGTCCTCGCGGAGATGAAAGGACCCGGGTGCATC
>JBEKKD010000262.1:0-6317 GCA_050010895.1 Armatimonadota bacterium | reverse complement strand
GGGATGTCGTCCTCGGTTCGTCCCCGAACGGCATCGCGCAGGACCTGTCGCAGGTAGTGTCGCGCGCTCCAGAAGACGAGAATGCCGAGGGCGATCACGGCTCCGCCGCCCTGATGATAGGGGGCGGGGAAGTCGGTGCCCGAGTAGCTCTCGGGCCTCATAGGGGTGCCGCCGGTGGCGATAGCGATCATGGTCTCTGCGACGCGGACGTACCAGAAGAACCAGACGGAGAAAGAGAGCTCCTTCGGGATGAGGTAGGCAAGAGCAGTGCACCAGGGGGAGAGCCATAGGGTGAAGTCGCCGATACCGGCGAGAGGCCCGGTTCTCTGCCATGGGATGAGCACGACGAGATTGTCGTAGTCGTTCAGTGGAATGTGCGGGAGAGACGGGAAGATGGTTGCGAGCCTCGCCAGGAAGACCAGCGCGAAGGTTGCTCCGAAGCCGATCCAGAAGGCACGGGCGGGGGAGAACCGGCCGGCGCCATTGGCCCCACCAGAGATCGCCTCCAAAGGCACCTGGGCGATGGGGAAGCTGAGGCGGTCGTGGCTGATCCACTGACGGCGGAGGATCACCAGGAGGCAGAGATTGCCGCCGTAGAGCGCGATGAAGAACATGCCCCACAATACCATCGGCTGGACCCAGAGCGCCCACGGCACGGACGATTGCCCGCGGAAGAAACCATCCACGGCGGCCGCGTCCGATGGTGAGAACCAGAGGGGCACGTACTGGAAGAATGCGTTCTGCCATTCCGGCGTAGCGAGGGCGAGTTCGCGCAGGCCGATCGAGAGGGAGAGGAGCCAGACCAGGACTCCGTGAGCGACAAGGGGAGCGGCAACGGTGGCCATGATGTAGATGACCAGGATTTCTGTGCGGCTCAGGCCTCTCCAGCGCCGCGCAATGACCGTGTTCAGTAGAACGATGGTAGCAGTAGCGCCAAGTGGAGCAATGGGGGGCGATTCGGTGTTGAAGTCGTAGGCGAGATTCAGGACCATCTCGACCAGGAAGCCGACCGCTGCCAGCACCACGATCAGCGCCAGAGCGATCCCTACGGAGCGAGGGGTCACGCCGCCGCCCGAGCGCCTGGGCGGCTCCTCCGGCGCGGCTTCCGGCGCCGCTATGCTGAACCTGGTAGGCTCCATGCGCGCTGACTCACCTCATCTGGCAGACGCGGGCGCTCACACGGACGCCCGAGGCGGCGTCATGGATCCCATTCGTCGAAACGCGGCTATTGCAGATCGTCGCGGCGCTCTTTCATGAGTACAGCGCGCATGTAGCCGTCCCAGGGGTCGACATAGCGCCGATTGAGGTCTATCTCGGCGACGGCGACCTCGCCTTTGCCCTTCCCCGAAGCGCGGGCTGTCGCCAGCACTGTCCCTTCGGGGTCGACGATCATGCTGGGCACGTCGTAGCCGCTGGTGACAACGAACACGTGGTCCTCAATGGCCCGCGCCTTGATGAGGTGCTCACTCCCGCCCCAGATGGGAAGGAAGATGATCTCTGCGCCCTTGAGCGCCATGAGTTGGGCCGGCTCAGGGTACTGCACGTCCCAGCAGATCATCATCCCGACCGTGCCGAAGTCGGTGTGGAAGACGACAGCGTCCTGTCCAGGCAGCTCGCCGTCTGTGACCTCGTTGCGCGGGATATAGAGCTTGCGATACTTGCCGACGAGGCGTCCCTTCCGGTCCACGAGGATGGCGGTGTTGTAGACGGCCTTGCCATCGCGTTCGTTGTAGCACGCGACGATATAGCAGTTGTGCTTACGCGCCATCTCACCCATCCGCTCCGAGGTCGGGCCGGGGATCGGCTCCGCTACGTCGGCACACGAGAATGATGTGCCTACCATCGTCATGCCCTCGGGGAGGACGACAATATCCGGGGCGCTCTGGGCTGCTCTGTCGATCCACCCACAGAACTCCTCGATGTTCTCTCGGGCGGACTTGTTGCCGTCCGGCCGGTGGTACACCGTCGCCACCTTCACGCTCCGAGGTTTCGGAGCGTCCACGGGACCGAAACTCACATCGTCCCACCAGACAGTGCCGCCCGGGCTCCATCCGAAGAAGAGCTCGAGGCGAACCTTCGTAGCGTCTGCGGGCGCGGGGGCCACTGCCCACACATGCTTCCACCCATCCGTGGCGTCCTCTGTCTGATAGACGAATTCCGGCTGCCCGGCCCGCCCGCCCTGCGTGTTGAGCCAATCGAGGCGAGGCAGAACGGTGCGGCGCTCCTGCCTGACCTGGTGGGGACGGTAGTACGCGTCGAACCGATACCAGGCGCCGGCCTGAATGCCGTCAACGACGCGGCGCCAGCCTCCCCACTGGATGGGGTCCGTGCAGTCGATTCGCAGCGATCCGTCCTGCCCGGCGCGGGACACCCGAGCATCGACAGAGAACACCGGCTTGATCTCGTCCCGTGGGGACCAGGCTTCCCAGGCAGAATCGGGGTCTGTTCCGAAGCGCGTCTGCTCGATAAGAAGCTTCGCTGTCGCTTTCGGGCAGTTCGCCCAGAGGGCGAGCGCTGCGACTATCGAGAATACGTAGATTGCGCGCACGGCCATGCTGTAATGACCTCCTAGCCGTCACGAGAAGGGCGGAGCGCCCGGAGGCGCTCCGCCTGTCGGAAGTCCACTCTCACCGTCAACAGAGCAGTCTTGCCAGAACACAGCTACGGATGCGGGCAAATACCACGGAGCGGGCGTCCGTCGGTGATGATCGCTCCGTTAGCATCACAATACGGGGCCACTGCCACCAATGCGTCGGCCTTGAACCAACTTGCGTGGCCGTCGGAAAAGCCCACGTTGCTGCCGCCCAGGTGCCGGGTGTACTTGGCACGGAAGGTGGGATCGGTGTTCCATTGATCGACTTGGTAATCGTGCAGAGTACACGACTCGATCCAGGGGCACATGTTGAACCAGTCTTGAGTCCGGCCGCAGGTAGCGCAGAGCTGGTACAGCATGCTATTGGTACTGCTGAACCGGTTGCCAAACGTAGTCGCATCGGAGACCACCGCGTACCACGAAGGATCTTCGATCTGAGAGGTCTTCATGTCATTCGCCTCCCCCGTGACACCGATGGTACAGACGAACGCGCCCGGGTGATTGGCGGCCTTGATATCGCTGGCCTGCTGACCGATGGAGTCGGACACGTCGCCTCCCCATCCCGATGGGAAGGCCCACGAGCAGTAATCGCCGCCGGGCCCGGGTCCACCGTTGGCCAGGTAGTTGGTGGCCGACCACATACCGCCGTGAGTGGCCTCCAGGTACTTCAGATAGTCGCCCATGTAGTCGGGGACGATCCACCAACTACTGGCGTCAAACGTGGCGCTGGGGCAGCGCCAGACATCGCGGTTTTTGACGTACTCATCGAGGATCACTTGCCAGCGCAGGAATGGGTTGCCCCAGTACGCGCGGCCGGTGGTGCCGCCACAGCCGAAGTCTTCGCTGGTGAACTGCTTGAAGGCGTTCAGCGCTTCCTGGCGATGCTCCCCCGGCGGGAATCGATCGTAGTCCGTCAGGTACATCTGCACTGCGGTGGCGATGTTCTTCACATTCGAGAGACACTGGATCTTTCGCGCCGACTCGCGGGCCCGCGCGAAGACCGGGAACAACATTGCAGCCAGAATCGCGATAATCGCGATCACGACCAATAACTCAATCAGCGTGAAACCCTGTAATCGTCTTCTTCGCACATCGACCTCCTGCGGAATATCAGGTGCCACCTCAACGCGGGAACTCAGGTGAACGGCGGTATCTCCTCTCCTCCTTTTCTTCTCTCATCACCTCCCTTCGCGAGACTCCGCGTGACCGATCCTGCACCGAAGGCTGCATGTCCGGATGCCCTGCTCGCACACAGAGTATCGCACAGACGCTTCGTCCTACTAATCCTACTCCAACAGTATAGCATTAGGGCCGTCGCAGCCTATCTGCCATTTCAGTAGGCGGAGATGCCATATGAGCAGGAATCGCAGAATGCTCGTGCGCCTGCTCGCAGGGACGTGCTCAGAAAGGGTCGAAAAGCGAACGTGAAAGCTGAGGCCCGCTATGCGGAGCAAGGCCAGCCGCGCGGCCGACACTGACTTCCAGGAAATGGTCTCCCAATTGGCGAGAGAGCGCCGCTCAGAGAGCATTCTCTACGCGGCCGCCTCCTCTGCCAACGGCCCCAGATCATCTCCGGACTCGCGGAGCCCATCGTTCTCTCACGTCGCCATCGGCGTCGAGATCGCCTGCGTCCTCTCCGGGGCGGTGGTCGTCGTCACTCCCGCGGAGATATTCCGTCTTACCCCGAGCAAGCTGCTCATCATCGAGCGCGGAGTCCAACATACAGAGCTTCCCGGCAACTCCCGTCGAACCCATCGAACCTTCTGGTACCACCTTTACCAGACCAGAGTCCACCTTTGGGACAGCCGCTTCGTACCTCCTCGGGACCTCATCGTCACCCCCCTCGACCTGCCCGGCCGCTCGAATGTCGAACGGATTGGCCAGGCCGTCTGCTCGGAGCTCTCCGCACAGCACGTTGGGTATCAGCGCGCTGTCTTCGGCCTTCTGACCTACCTATCGTGCCTCATCATCCGCCGCCTCCGGCGCGCTCAGTTCGTGCCCGTGGATACCACCGAATCTCCCGCACCCATCGGCGCGAACAGATCCTGGCAGGCAGTTCAGTCCGCCGTTGAATTCTGCGAGCAGAACTTCCGGAAGGGCGTCACGCGTGACGACGCCGCCAAGGCGCTCGGCTACAACTCCAGCTACCTGGGACAGCTCGTCTCCTCCCACCTCGGTCATTCGCTCTCCGAGTACCTCACCACTCTGCGCATCGCTGAAGGGAAACGCCTGCTGGAAGAGACCGAACTCACCATCCGCGAGGTCGCTTCCTCCGTTGGTTACGTCGACCCCGCGCACTTCACTCGCGCCTTCACTCGCGTCGCCGGCCTCTCCCCGACTGCCTACCGCCGACAGTTCGAGCTTTTCTGACGCCAGGCGAGCAACCGCCACCGCACCGCCAGGTGCAGGTGCTGCAGTGACACCTCAGTAGGCGACCCTTGCCGGCGCCCGGCGAGCGCCTCGCGATGATGCTATTCGGCCTTCAGGACAAGCAGCGCGTCCTCCCATCCCTTGGGTGTGGAGAACGGTTCCACTCCGCTGCCGGCAAGACGGCCGATCGGTACGGATTCGGCGGTTCTGGGATCGATCCAGGAGGCCGCGACCTTTCCGCCTGCCAGCTTGCTCATGTCGACGCTGAAGGCAGCCTCAGCGCCGCTGTACACCATGGCCCACTTGCCCTTCTCGTGCCGGGCGGCCAGGTTCAGGATGCGTCCCTCGGTCTGGCCGCCGCCGGCGAGGAGCGCCTGATCGGGAACCAGTAACCACCACTCCTCCCGCGCCTCAAAGATCTGCTTGAGGAGGGTCAGTTGCGCGGCGCCGGGGGCATCGAGCGCCTGCTTCCAGGTGGGCAACACACGCCAACTGTCGTTGTGCCCGTAGGTGTGGTGGGCGCCGGTCAGGTAGGAATAGTAGGCCTGCCGACGGACCCACAGGGGGGTGACCTCGAAGTCGTACTCGGTCCCGGCCTCATAGGCCCCCTCCGCCATCAGCACCGGCTTGGTGGGCTTGAGGTTGTAGTCCCTGGTGACCATCGGGTAGATGAGCTGGACGTCCGTCCACGTTTGCATGGAGTTGAAGTCGAGCCAGGGCTCCTGGTGGATGAAGCTCGAGCTGTAAGGCGCGGGGTCCGGCTTGAAGGTGATCAGGTGACGCCCGCCATCGCCTTCGCGAAGGCCGGCCGCGAGCTCCCGCACGACCGGGACGAACTCGTCCTTCGCCTCCGGCGTCATCGACCACACGATGGCGGGCACGTCCTTGTAGCGCGTCGCGAGCCACCGCGCCCACGCGCGCGCGTTGTCCACGGTGATGCAGTTGCGATAGCGCTGGTGGTACAGCGTCATGGAGATGGCGACGTTCTTCTTGTTCGCGATTGCGAGCACGGCATCGACGTTCTTGAAGTACCCCTCATTGGGGGTGAGCGGGTTGTCGTCGATCCACGGCTTCTCGCCGTGAATGTTGGGCTGCGTGCCGTCGCCAACACCCATCAGCATGACCTGAGCGAAGACGAATCCCGTCTTCCGTGTCTTCTCGAGGATCAGCTCGGCCTCTTCCACGGTGAACTCTCGGAAGAGCTGCCACTGGGTGGTGCCGAGCCAGAAGACGGGGTTGCCCTTCGAGTCGACGAAATACCTATGGTTCTCACTCACGCTGACGGGATGCATGGCTCACTGCCTTTTCGTGGGATTCGCGACCGCGCCCAGATGGTACTGTGCGGACCGGCTGT
>JBEKKD010000261.1:0-6330 GCA_050010895.1 Armatimonadota bacterium | reverse complement strand
GAACACCTGCAGTTAGCTCACCTCCCCACTGAAATACGCCTGGGTCTTCGCGTCCTTCGGGCTGGCGAACACGTCCGCGGCCGGGCCATGCTCCACCAGTTCGCCGAGGTAGAGAAAGATCACGTAATCGGCCACGCGCTTCGCTTGCCGGAGAATGTGCGTAACGAGAACGATGGTGTAGTCGCCCTTCAGCTCTACCAGTCGTTTCTCGACCTGTTGCGCTGACTGGGGGTCGAGCGCGGATGTCGGCTCATCCCCCAGCAGCACCTCAGGCTCGACCGCCAGCGCTCGAGCGAGGCAGAGCCGCTGCTGCTGCCCGACCGAGAGCTTCGATGCCGGGCGGTGCAGTCGATCCTTCACCTCCTGGTATAGGCTCGACATCCTGAGGCAGCGCTCGACTGTCTCGTCCAGGCGTCTCCGGTCCTTCACCCCGTGTATCCGGGGACCGTAGGCGACATTGTCGTAGATAGACATGGGCAGCGGGAATGGCTTCTGAGACAGGAGCCCAAGCTTCTTCCGCAGTTGTGTGACGTCCACGCTCGCGTCGAGTATGTTCACGCCGTCGATCAGCGCTTCGCCCTGCACTGTGACGCCGTCGTTGAGGTCCAACATCCTGTTGCAGGCCCGGAGCAATGTAGACTTGCCGCATCCCGACGGGCCGATGACTGCCGTGATCTGACCGTCCGGAATATCGACGGACACGTTCCTCAGCGCCTGATGGGCCCCGTCGTACGTCACGCTCAGATTGCGAATGCTGATATGCGGCATAACTGCTCCTATCGAATCACGTACCGCTCGAACCGTCTCGCAAGAAGGCGCGAGATAACGCTTACGCCCAGGACGAGCGCCAGGAGGATCGCGCCCGAGGCGTAGGCCCGCTGCTGCACCTCCGGGAATGGCGTGCCCAACTGGAAGAACACGGCCAGTGGCAGCGAGGCAACCGGTTCGAACAACGAGGACGGCAGGCGGTCCGTGTAACCTGCGGTGAACAGCACCGAAGCGGCGTCCCCGATGCCGCGGCCGAACGCAAGCAATACCGCGGTCATGATCCCAGGCAGCGCCTGTCGCCAGACCACTCTCAACGTCGTCTCGATCCGCGTTGCCCCCAGACTGAAGGACGCTTCCTTGAGGTGTGCGGGCACCAAGCGCACTACCTCGTCCATCGCTCTCGCCATGATCGGGAGTTCGACCAACGTAAGAGCCATGATCCCGCCGAGCAGCGATGCTCTCAGCCCGAGATACATCATGACGATAAAGCCGCAGGCGCCGTACACAATGGATGGAATCCCCCAGAGCACATCGAGAGCAAGTCGCGTGAGCGATGCCAGCCGGCTGCGGCCGCCGTACTCCTTCTGCAGGTAGAATACGATCGGGAGGCTCAGCGCGAGCGCGGCGACTGTGGCTCCGGCCGCGAGGCACAGGGAGCCCAGGATGGCGTTCAGAACGCCGCCTTCCTTCCCGAGGTAGTAGCCGCCCTTTGGGCTCTGAGTGATCATGGCGAGGTTGAGCGCCGGGAGGCCCCGGACTAGCACGATCAGCAGCACGCCTGCCACGCTCCCGGCCACGATCGCGGCCGACGCCACCATGAGCACCCTGAAGAAGGCCTCCTCCATTCTGCGCCGGTCCATCTACGCTAGCCTCCGCTGGATTCGTCTCAGCACCAGAGCAGTGAAGATGTTGAACGCGAGCACCACCGCCAGTAGGATGAACGCCGCCAGCATGAGCGCCGAATCATACAGCGGAATGCTCATCATCTCGCCATAGTTGTTCGCGATGAGCGCTGGCAGCGGATATCCAGGGTCGAAGATGGATGTCGGCAACTTAGGCACATTCCCCACTACCATCAACACGGCCATGGTCTCCCCGAACGCACGAGAGAAACCCAGCGCGATTGCCGCGCCGATGCCGGGAGCGACACTGCGGAAGACGACATGCTTGACAGTCTGCCACTTCGTCGCGCCTAGAGCCAACGAGGCCTCCCTCGCCTCCTGCGGCACCGATCTCAGCACTTCCTCGGCCACAGAGATGATGATTGGGAAGACCATGATCGCGAGCACGATGCCTCCGGCCAGGATACTGTAGCCCGTGGTCGAGTGGCCCGTCCGGTTCCCGACGCTGGCTACGAACGGGACAACCGCGAGAACACCCCACAGCCCGTACACTACCGGCGGGATGCCCGCCAGCAGATCGAGCAAGGGCTTTGCCACACTCCTCACTCGCCGGCCCGCGTATTCGGCGAGATAGACCGCCGAGAGCACGGAAACAGGGATGCTCAGGATCAGCGCCACGCCTGTCACCCAGAACGTCCCCAGGATGAACGGCCGGAAGCCGAACTGGTTGGCCAGCGGCCGCCACGTCGACGATGTGAGCAGGTGAAGCAGCGACTTCGTAGCCAGAAGCGGCCATGATTTCGCGAGAAGCGCGAGACTGATGCCGACGAAGAGAGCGAGGAAAGCAGCCGCCGTCCCGGCCATCCCCACGGACGCGATCCGGTCGCGCCACCTTCGCCGGGCGTACGCGGCCCCTGGAGCAGAACGCGAGTGCGACGCGATTACCTTACCCTCAGCCTCCGCCATGCCTACTTGACCAGCGCAACGCTCTTCGCCAGCTTCTGCGTGGGAAGCTGTATGTAGCCAGCCTGGTCAACGTACTTCTGGCCATCCCCGAGGATCCACAGGATGAAGTCGCGGGTGATGCCCTTCGGCCTGCCCTTGGTCAGCAGGAACAGATCGCGCGCGGGCGGCGACGGGTAGGCGCCGGATGCGATGGCCTTCAGGACCGCCACCTTGGTGTCGTAGAAGCTCTCGGCCTTGTCCAGCTTTCCGTTGCCATTGATGTCGATCGGCACGACCAGGATGCCCGGCAGGGGCCTGCCGGTCTTCGAGTCGTAGGCATAGTTGAGGTTGTTGTAGCCGATTCCGAGCTTGTCCTTCCTGACCGCCTCAGCCACGCCTGGATCCCCGTAGACCGCAACACCCTTGAGATCCTCCTGCGCCTTCCCGAGGTACTTGGCCCACGTGTCGGCGGCTCCACAGGCATCCGAGCGCGTGTATACGCGAACCCTATCGGTGATACGGGAGTTGCCGACCACCTGTCCCCAGGTCAGGGGCTTCCCTTCGATCCAAAGAGACGCGAACGTCGCGCGCCTCACGCCCTGCGTCCGCAGTTGCTTCGCGACCGGATTCGCGCTATTGGCGGTGGCAAGCACCGCATCTTTGACCACAGGGACCCCGTAGCCGCCCTTCCTGACTTCTTCGGGGTGAATGTCCCGGGACACCATCCCGATGTCCACCATGCCGGAAAGCGCATCGGCCGCGCCCTTCCCCGCGCCGCCGGCGGAGACGTCGATCCTTACTCTGGGGTTGATCTTCTGGAACTCCTCAGCCCACTTCACCATCATCGGGTACAGAGCCCACGCGCCGGAGACGCGTATAGTGCCGCTCAGGCTGCGACCTGCCGTGCCTCTCGCCGCCGCCGAGCGCATGCCGACGCCGATGCCCGTAGCGATGGCCAGGAGCAGTCCATAGATCGCTAGACTTCTGTATGTGCCCTTCACACCCGTGTCCTCTCGCCCGAATGGATGACCGTCAGATCGATGATCGTTCCGGCATGGCGCTCAAATGTCGTAGGTCAGCGCAAACAGATCGGCCATGGCGCGAGCCCGGTCAGCGACCTCGGCGAGAGTGATCCGCTCGAGCACGCCGACCATCGCGTCTCTCGCCTCTTGCCAGACCGTGCGGAGCGCGCAGGTTGCCTCGACTCTACAGGGGCACGGCTCGTAGGCGGTCTGGCTGACGCAGCGGACCGGCGCAAGCGGACCTTCAACGGTGCGCACCACTTCCGCCATCGTGATCTCGCTGGGGTGTCTGCCGAGCAGGTAGCCGCCGTTGACGCCCGACTTGCTTCGCACTATGCCCCTGTCTTTCAGGGACAGAAGAATCTGCTCCAGGTACTTCTTGGGAATACTCTGCAACCTCGCGATATCCGCGGTCCGCATCGGCGTGCCGCTCTCAAACGCCAGCGCGAGCTGCAACACAGCCCGAGCAGCATACTCACCTTTGGTGGACACAGACATTATCCGGTAGTCCTATGGAACTTTAGGTGTTCGGATTCTACGTGCGGCGAACCGGCATGTCAATGGCTGCACGGGGCGGAACTGATGAAACTTCTATGAACGTGTAGGGGTAGTAGGGAATAGCGCCGACCGGAGCCGCGGACCTCCAGGTAGGCAGGCCGAGAAGTGTTGTGGCCTGAGCTACTTCACCGGCCAGTCGATGGGTGACACTCTCGCACCTGGCGGCGCAGGAATGGGACCGCGCAGAAGCGGGTCATCGGTTGACTCCATCCAGTCGCGCAGGTGGGCCGATAGCTCCGCCTTTACGTACTCCATCCCGGGTGAAGCCGCTAGATTGCGCATCTCGGCCGGATCTGCTCGCAGGTCGTAAAGCTCTTCGGCGTCCCGCGGCTCGTTGGCCCACGGCCACATCTCCGCTGAAGCCGAGCTTACCTTGAGATCGCTGGACAGAATGATCTTGCGCCTGCTCTCGAAATTGCGGATATAATTGTATCTGGGCGTTCGCACCGCTCGGATCGGATCGTAGCAGTCGTGGTAGTTCTTCTCTGCGAAGACACGTTTGTTGGGCTCGTAACTGCCGCCTGCCAGCAGCCCCAGGAAGCTCTGTCCCTGGACCGCCTGCGGAATGGGGGCTCCCGCCAGTTCGACGAGAGTGGGAGCTATGTCGATATCAACTCGCCGACAGCGTACCCGTTCCTTCCCACGCGTTCGGGCAGGCGCGCGATGAGCGCGACACCGATGCCGGCGTCATACAGCATGCCCTTCGCCCGAGGGAACGCCATGCCATGATCGGTCGTGAACAGCACCACTGTATCGTGGTCACGTCCTGCGCCATGCACTGCATCGATGATCGTGCCGACGGCCTCGTCCATCCAGCGGATCGCGCCGTTGAACCGCCCCAACTCCTCACGCACGCCGACGTTGTCCGGCAGCCACCCCGGTACGGAAACCCTCGCCGGATCGTCCGGAGAGTAGACCTCGCGCGTGAATGGGAGATGCACCTCATTGAAGCCAACGTTCAGGTAGAAGGGAGCGTCCGTTCCCCGAGAGTCAGCCAGGAAGTCCCCAGCCGCTCGCGCCGCCGCCTCGCAATCTCCGTCGTCGGGGCCGTACCGCTGATATCGGTTCTGGGAACGCTCCTGGCGTTCGTGCTGGAAACCGATGTGAGCAGTCACGTACCCGGCGTCGTTCAAGTAGTCGACGATGGTCTGCTCGCCATCCGGTAGGGGAAACCCTCGATGGGTCAAGCCGATCTGGCCGTTCGAGTGGGCGTAGCGGCCGGTCATCATACAGCCGCGGGCAGGGCTGCATGGGGGCGAGGGCGTGAAACAGTTCGCGAAGCGGACGCCCTCGGCCGCCAGTCGGTCCAGGTTCGGGCTGGCGACGTCAGGACGCCCGTAGCAGCGCAGGTGTCGTCCGAGGTCGTGACAGATGATGTGGACGATATTCGGTCTCGCCGCCATGTCCGGTCCTCCCCTATCGGCTCAGTTCTTCGGCGTATGATCATGTCGATTCCTGCTCGCTTCCCGGCTTCCGCCTCTATCCGCAGGCGCCAGGACCGGAACCGGCGAAAACGTTCTCCTCCGATCAACTGAGACGATCCTTCGATCGGCAGGAGTGATGATGGCGATCATTGGCGACGGAAGCGCGATCCCCTTCGAGATCCGTGTCGGCCGCACGAAGCTGAGAATCGACCCCGACCGCGGCGGCGCGCTCGATGGACTCTGGTATGACCTGAACGACGACGGAGTCTTCTCGGATGACGAGCGGATGCTTGATACCGGGCCCCGACAGGGCCTCGTCCTTGAGGTGGTCGAGATCCCGGGAAAGACCCCGACGATCCCATCAGCCGAATGGATTGCAGGAAGGACGCCCGGCCCGATGGAGTCGTGGCGCCAGGGAGAGTCGTACCGGCTCGCGACGGTTACTGATTCGGTGCAGCGCGATGGTCCGGCGCGGCTGGTCATTCTTGGCCGCTTCTTCTGGGCCGGCATCTGGCCCTACCGATTGGAGTGGGAGCTCACACCCGAAGGGGCCGTTCATGGCGTTTTCCAGCTCCTGGAGGGCCGCGAGGAAGCGCGTCCGAGCGAGATACTGGCGCTCGGGATGGACCTCCGGTTTCACTACCGCGACGAGCAGGGATTCCGCAGACGTGCCGTTCACGCCGGAGTGGACGGCAGAGCCTGGGAACTCCCCGCAGAGGTCGTCAGATGGTGGCGCGGCATCGAGGGCTACATGTCGCGCTCCGAGAGGTA
>JBEKKD010000260.1:0-6349 GCA_050010895.1 Armatimonadota bacterium | reverse complement strand
CGAGACGTTCCTCGTCGATGACAGCATGATTCTTCCCCCCGCCGAAAAGTCGGATGACGTGCACATCATCCGCGGTCCGAATATCGCGCCGCTGCCCAGCCGGGGCGCGCTGGCCGACACCATCCGCGGCCAGGTGCTGCTTGCCGCCGGAGACAACGTCACCACCGACGACATCATGCCGGCGGGAGCCCAGATCCTCCCCCTCCGCTCGAACATCCCCGCGATTTCGAAGTACGTGTTCTCCCGCCTCGATCCGCAGTTCGCGCGCCGCGCCGAGCAGGCCGGCGGTGGATTCATCGTCGGCGGGGCGAATTACGGTCAGGGATCGAGTCGCGAACACGCGGCGCTGGCGCCGATGGCGCTGGGCGTGACCGCGGTGTTCGCGCGCTCATTCGCGCGCATTCATCACGCGAATCTCGTGAACTTCGGCATCCTGCCGCTCAAGCTCCCGGAGCGCGTGTCGGTAGAGCAGGGGGATGAGCTCGAGATCCAGAGCGTGCGTTCGTGCGTCGAGAGCGGCACGCGGCTCGCCGTCGCGAATCTCACCCGCGGCGAGAGCTTCGATGTGTCCTACGATCTCACGCCGAGGCAGGCGAAGGTCCTGCTCGCAGGGGGGCTGTTGAACTACATCAAAGAGGGCGGGCTGTAGGGCGAGGATTCCCCAGCCTTTTCGACGCAACGTCACGCTGGAGTAACACACCGTGCTACGCAATCTCTTCCGCCGCGTGAGCGATCTCTTCGCAGGCGCCGGCGAGGCTACAGACGAGCTATTCGACGAACTCGAGGAAGTGCTGATCGCCTCGGACCTGAGCGCGCGGGTGGCGGCGCTGGTCGTCGAACGGCTCCGAGCCGCGGTGAGGGAGCAGCGCGTCCGCACCGTGGACGGCGTGCGCGAGGCACTGCGCACTCTGATCGCGCAGATGCCCTCTGAGCACGCCGCGCCGCTCGCCGCCCAGGCATCGGAGCCACCATTGCTGTACCTCATCGTCGGCGTGAACGGCACCGGCAAGACCACCACCATTGCGAAGCTCGCCGCGCGATTCCAGAAGCAGAAGAGGAGCGTCATGCTCGCAGCCGCGGATACATTTCGTGCCGGCGCCATCGACCAGCTCGAAGTGTGGGCGCAGCGACTGGGCACAGAGATCGTGCGCCATCAGCCCGGAGGCGATCCCGCGGCGGTGCTGTTCGATAGCATACGCGCGGCGCGGGCGCGAAACATCGGCGTCGTCATCGCCGACACCGCAGGCCGCCTTCACACCAAGCGCAATCTGATGGAGGAACTGAAGAAGGTGGACCGCGTGGTGCAGAAGGAGCTGGGCCGCGCGCCGGACGAGACGCTGCTCGTGCTCGACGCGACCACCGGTCAGAACGCGCTCAACCAGGCGCAGGAATTCAAGGAAGCGATCGGGCTCACCGGCATCGTGATGACCAAGCTCGACGGGACCGCCAAGGGCGGGATGATCATCACCATCGCCGAGGAGATGCAGCTTCCGATCAAACTCATCGGCGTCGGCGAGAAGGCCGAGGACCTGCGCGACTTCGACCCGAAGGAGTTCGCGGGGTGGCTGCTGCCCTAGCCTCCCAGCGCTTCTTCCTCCTCGATCTCCTCCAGCAGCTTCCGATCCTCCGCGGTCAGCTTCGCCGCCGACAGCAGGTCCGGCCGCAGGGCGCGCGTCCGCCGCAGGGACTCCTTGCGCCGCCAGCGGCGCACCTGCTCGTGGTGGCCGGAGAGAAGGATTTCGGGCACGTCCGAGCCGCGGAAGTCGGCCGGCCGCGTGTATTGGGGGTACTCCAGCAGGCCGTCCTCGAAGGAATCGGATTGCGCGCCGTCCTCCGCGCCGAGAGCGCCCGGAAGCAACCGCACCACTGAGTCGATGACCACCATCGCCGGGAGTTCACCGCCAGTCAGCACATAGTCGCCGACGGAGATGACCCGCGTCGCCAGGCGCTCCCGCACCCGTTCGTCGACGCCCTCGTAATGTCCGCAGAGCAGTATCAGATGGTCCTTCGATGCCAGCTCCCGGGCGAGCGATTGCCGGTACCGCTCTCCCTGGGGCGAGAGCAGGATGATCTCCTCGGCGCAGCCGGCATTCTCGGGGCACCTGGTCGCGTCCACGGCCTGGAAGAACGGCTCGGGCTTCATCACCATTCCCGCGCCGCCGCCATACGGCGCGTCGTCGGTCGTGCGATGGCGATCGGCGGTGAAATCGCGCAAGTCCCGGACAGCGATCTCGGCGATGCCGAAATCCTGGGCGCGCTTGAGGATGCTCTCCGAGAGCAGCGGTCCGAACATTGCGGGGAAGATGGTGACGACGTCGATCCTCACGGCTCGCCGCCTCGCTCGTCTTCATCCTCCGGCGGCAGCACGACGACCATGCGCTTCGCTTCGAGGTCGATCTGCTTCACGACCTGCCGCAGCGCCGGGATCATCGCATGCGGCGTCACGTACACGTCGTTCCCCGGCGTCTGGATCAC
The DNA here is from genome assembly GCA_050010895.1 of Armatimonadota bacterium. Lineage (GTDB taxonomy): Bacteria > Armatimonadota > Hebobacteria > Hebobacterales > Hebobacteraceae > JBEKKD01. The sequence continues at coordinate 3,874 of JBEKKD010000260.1, read as the reverse complement.
CTCGGTGATCTCACCGAGATCCCGACCGTCCTCGGTGTAGGCATGGATGCCGATGAGCTGGTGACGATAGAACGAACCCTCGGGAAGCGGGAGCGCCATGCTCTGCCGGATCTTCACCCACGCTCCTCGCAGCGCCTCCGCCTGCGCGCGGTCGCGGACTCCCTCGAAGTGAACGGTCACGCCCTTGAGCGTGACTCGCACGCGCTCGATGCGGGCCATCCGCTGTTCTCCGCCGGCACGCTCGAGACAGACCTGCTTCAGAAGACGGAAGCGCTCCGGGTCATCTGTCTCCGGGCGCACTTTCACCTGACCCCTGATGCCAAAAGGAGCCACGACCTGGCCTATCACCAGATCCCATGGCTCCTCGTGTCTGTTCATCTCAGTAACCTACGCCTCGCGCACCTCCACGACGATGCCATCCTTGACGACGATCTGGGATCCCCCGAGCTTCTTGAAGAGGTCGTCGCCCTGGTTGATGTCGACCACGCCTTCGATGGTGCCTCGTGGGAATTCGGTTCCCAACTCCAGCTTCTCCGCCTCCTCGATCTGCTTGCGGAGGTCCTCGACGATCGCTTCCTGCCGGCGTCTCTCGGCCTCGATCTGGCGCCGCGCGCTCATAGCCTGCGTCAGATCGGTGCGCTGCAGGTCGGCCAGAAAGCGCCGGCTCTGGAAATCCATCTGGTCGATGCGCCGCTGGGTGGTCTCTACGCCTTCTTCCAGCTCAGCTTTCAGCTCTTCCTTCAACTTCTCGGTGACGATTGCCTGGACGGCGATAGACCGCCGTACGGTTAAGGCCATGCTGCTGTACCCTCCGGACTTGTCGCGCTGGTTTCACCCAGCTTGTTGATATCTACCCAGATGCTCTTTCGCTCTTTGGTGCCGGCCGCGCGGACGAGGGTGCGTAAGGCATTCGCGATCCGTCCGCCCTTGCCGATCACTTTCCCCAGGTCGTCCGGCGCAACGCGCACCTCGAAGATGATGCTGCGCTCGCCTTCGATCTTGTTTACGCCAACGCGCTCCGGCTCATCCACCAGGGCCCTCACGATCATTGTGACGAGTTCGTGCACTCTCACACCTCCAGAATACTTGTCTACGCCAGGGTCTCTCAGTGGCGCCAGAGCGGCCGCGCGCCCCTCTCGGCCATCAGCGACGTCAGAGGTTCGGGGCGGCCACCGCCCTTGCTACCTATGGTCCGTCGGTCGCGACATCTCCCTTCACGATGCATGCCTTCAAACGGTCGCGTGCGCAGCACACGTCCCGGTCCTCACTCGTTCGATGATTCCGGCTCGGTCTCCGCCGCTACGGGTGCGATCTCCGGCTGCTGCGGCTCTGCCGCCGCCTCGCCGCTGAACTTCTCCCAGACGCCGGTCTTCACGAGGATCGACTTCGCGGTATCAGACGGCTGGGCCCCGCGGTGCAGCCACCACAGCGCGCGCTCCTCGTTCACATTCATCGCGCTGGGATGCACGCGCGGGTTGTAGTGCCCGATGACCTCGATGAACCGGCCGTCTCTGGGGCCGGCGTTTTCAGCCGCGACCAATCGGTATTGCGGCTGCTTCTTCTTTCCGATACGACGCAGTCTAAGACGAACCACACTGTCCTCCTGCGGTCCGCCGCAGCGGACCGAATCCCGGATCGTTCATCGCGAGCGAAAGCCGGGGATCTGGAATCCCTTCGGCAGCCGCCCTGACTTCTCGACTTCAGCAAACTGCACCAGCATCTGCCGCATCTGGCGGAACTGCTTGAGCAGCATATTCACATCCTGGCGCGATGTCCCGCTGCCGCGTGCGATTCGCCGCCGCCTGCTGCCATCGATGATGTCCGGCTCTTCACGCTCCCGCGCAGTCATCGACTGCACGATCGCCGCCATTTGTTTCAAGCCTTTCGGGTCGACCTCCAGCGGCGCCTGCTGACGCAGCCCCTGGATCCCGGGGATCATCCCAAGCAACTGGTCGAGCGAACCCATCTTGCTCAGCCGCTGCAGCTCCCGCATGAAATCATTGAGATCGAACCGCTTCTCCCGGAGGCGCTTCTCAAGCTCCTCCACCTCGCGTTCCTCGATCGCCGCCTCGGCCTGCTCGACCAGCGTCAGCACATCCCCCATGCCGAGGATGCGGGAGGCCATCCGATCGGGATGGAACACCTCCAGCGCGTCGAGCTTTTCGCCGACGCCCGCGAGCTTGATCGGCTTGCCGGTCACCGCGCGCACCGACAACGCGGCGCCGCCGCGGGCATCGCCGTCGAGCTTGGTCAGGATCACTCCCGTGATCCCGACCGCACGGTCGAATTCGCCGGCGACGTTCACCGCGTCCTGCCCGGTCATCGCGTCGAGCACCAGCAGAACTTCCCGCGGCTGCAGCACATTTTTCACGTTGGCCAGCTCACCCATGAGGTCCTGGTCAACGTGAGTGCGCCCGGCCGTGTCGATAATGACCGGCGAGAGACCATTGCGGCGGGCGTGCTCGACCGCGGCGCGAGCGATGGAGAGCGCGTTGTCCGCGCTGCCCTCGAACACCGGGACGCCCACCTGCTCGCCGACCACGCGAAGCTGCTCGACCGCGGCCGCGCGGCGCAGGTCCGTCGCGACCAGCAGGGGCCGCCTCCCGGCCTTCTTGACGCGAGCGGCGAGCTTGCCCGCAGTCGTCGTCTTGCCCCCGCCCTGAAGCCCGGCCATGATCACGACGGGGGTCTCGCCGGAGAGGTCGAGTTCGGCGGCGACGCCGCCCAGCAGCGCGGTGAGCTCGTCGTAGACGATCTTCACCACCTGCTGGCCCGGGGTGAGGCTTTCCATCACCTCCCGGCCGACGGCCTTCTCGCTGATGTGATTGACAAGGTCCTTAACAACACGGAAATTGACGTCGGCCTCGAGCAGGGCGAGTCGTATCTCGCGGCAAGCGGCAGAAACGTCCTGCTCGGAGAGTCGCCCTTTTCCCCGAAGATTCCGCAGAACGTTTTGGAGTTTCGCTGTCAGTCCTTCAAACATCGAACGCGCACCCACTCAGGAGGCAGATGCCACGGGTTGCCCGCTGCCTCAGAGCCTGTCGCCGGGGCGCGCTGAACTGTGGCGAGGCAGATTCCAGGACGCCCTGTCGCGACGGACGCAGAGCCGCGGCAGGGCCGTGATTATAGCAGCCAGCCGGCTCTGATGTCAAACGCTCCAACCCCCTCAGCGGTTCCACCAGGCGGCACAGCGTTGCATCAGCGCGCGCTAGCTCGCCGTTCCCGCGGCCTGTTCGCTCCACCTCGCCAAAGCGCGTCGCAGCATCCTTCTCTGGTTGGGATGGCTCAGCATCGAGAGTGCTCGCTGGGGTGTGAACCATCCGCAATCCAGGACGTTCTGGTCGGGCCGGGCGGACACGGGAGATCCCTTGGGCGCGGTGAAGAGGAACCAGTCCACGCGTTTGCGCAGTCGGACGCCGTCACGCTCGAAGCGGTGCTCGGTCCAGCCGAGGTGAGCCACGGTCTCGATCTGCAGCAGTCCTATTTCCTCGCCGATCTCGCGCCGCGCGGCATCCTCCGAGGTCTCGCCCTGCTCGATTCGTCCCTTCGGCAGCACCCATGTGCTATACGTCGAGCGCATGACCGCGACCCGAAAATCATCGCCCTCGCCGCTCACGACGACCCCGCCGGCCGACCGCAGCGCAGCCAGCTCGGGGGCCGGTCCCGTCTCGTCCGGAACTCCCTTCTTCACTTCGCCGGGCCCCAACTCGCAGGTCGGCGTTCTTCCCACGGCGCGGGTTCAGGTATCCCGAACGCGTCGCGCTTGTGCTTGAGATAATACCGGTAATCCTCGAGCGTAACGTCCGGCGGCACCCGGTGATCGACGTGCGGAATCCAGCCGCCCGCGTCGACGTAAGGCTTGATGCGGGCGATC